>SKXH01000177.1 GCA_007128495.1 Bacteroidota bacterium | reverse complement strand
GGAATAAAAAATGTTTCATCGGATTCACCCGATACAACAACTACATTGACATCGGGAGCATAGTTTTTTCTTTTGGATGTAATAATCTGAAGATTTTCTTCGACATATGCAAGCATTACCGAATGTAATCCGACGTCGAGCGTCAACGGTTTCCTGTCGTCAGTTATTCTAAGGTTCGCGCCCTGAAGTACGTGTTCGGCAATGGCGAGTCGCAGCAATCCCTTCCCCGATTTCCAGTTCACCGTGGGAGAATCCACTTCGAGTTGTCCCCTGCTGTCGGTAACAAAATCGACGGACATTTCAGGAAACGAGAGAACAGCATGTGAACGTTTGGCCGGATCGTCGGTAATAACATATATCTTATACCGGTTGGTCGTATTATCCTGCAAAATACGAACGACGGCGTGGTGCTCCTCGGAAGCAAGGACTGCAACGGAAGTGAAGCGGTCCTTTGTGAGTGTTTGAGTCAGAGCAGCAAGCACGGTCATATACATTTTTTGAACGGAACTTTTCTGCCGGGAAATAGGAGTTAAGGGAATGACCGGAGATATACTGGAGATGAAATCATTGATCAATGAATCAGGCATAACGGTCTTTTCCCGGTATCCTGAATAAAATTCAGAAAAGTATTGATAGATTTGCCCGCACAACAGACAATCCTCAAGATGTGCCTTAATCCCGGCGCGGGTCTGATCGCTCATTGTCTCCGCATTCAGAGCGTACTGCTCGATTAATTCTTCGTTAAGATGAATCAAAAGTGACTCTTTCGGTTTTTTATATTCATTGTTATAATTTTGAACATATTTTGGGCTCTTAAACGTTCCTATATATATAATCGTTACACCTGCCCCCCCTTGCAGAAAATTTTTTAAAAAAATTTTTATTTTATTTTGGTGATTAATTCTTCGCGGGTCAGCCGCACGAGGTACTCAAATGAAGCCCGGTACACTTTTCGGTATTTTTGGGCAGAAATCGAGGAATTGTGCCTTTTAACGTAGTCAAAAAACGAATAATCAAAGCCATCGTTCTGCACATATTGGGCTTCGAGAAGATCCTCTATAGCCCGGAAAAAGCCGTCATAGATTGGGCGGGGGAGTTTTTTGCGGTTCACATACCGTTTTTCCATCCTCACCTTGACCGAGGCCGAGCTTTCTTTGATGAGATTAAGCAATTCGTTATCGAGCACAAACTCTTCAGGATAGGAAACCACGGGCTCTGTATCCCCCACCGATATATATAAGGAACGAATAAGATATGCAAGTCCGATAAGCGGATAACGCTTTTGGTAATTTTTCTGTGACTTCAGAATATCGATAAACTCACGTATCACCTGACGAACTGGCATAGAACAAGAAAACCGATCGCTCAACCGCAAATAGATCAGTTCAAATGGAATAACAGGCAGATCATCATCTTCTTCATTTTCCGCCTCAACATATAACCAAACTTCCCCCTCAACCCGCTCGGAAAAGATATTCGGAACATACTTCAGAGCTGATTTTATACTACGAATTATATTTCCGAGTGACGGGTCTTCATATTTATAGAGCCGGAATAATTCATCGTTGACCGAACTGCAAACAAGCCGGCGTGTTCGTATCAGCAACTCATCTTCGGAAAGAGATTCCACATCGAACAATCTGAAGTAATTTTTTATCCGGACAAAATCCCCTTTTTCGTTTCTCCGGAACATACCGGCTATACAATCAAGGGCAAGATCATCAATCGATATGGCGAAAAAATTCGGATCGAGGCGGCCGTGATTTATCTTGTGCTTAAGATACGTTCGCGATAATTTATAGCATATATTAATAAATTGCCGAATAACAACTGAAGGAGGATCCGGCTTAAGCAATGCTGCTATGATCCTTGAAATATGCACAACGAGTTGCCTCTTGCTTATAGATACAGTTACTATTATTCTTTATCCGTCCCTGCATCACAAGCTGAATTCGATAAATGTTGTGATTAAATCCGTACCCGCGTTTCCCCTTGATTTTATCGGTTTATTAAGGTAACAATTTTCTTATAAAACATGCAAGACCGGCAATACTTTTTTTTGAGAATTCACACAATTTTGGATATATATTTTTTATTCGTATTTTGTACTATTCATTAAGTAATATACTAACCACAGAATCACATGCGTATAGCAGTAATTTCGGATATTCACGCTAATCTACAGGCACTCACAAAATCACTTTCCATAATACGAAATCTCGGCGTTGATGTAATTTACTGTCTCGGTGACATCGTCGGGTATGGTGCAAACCCGAATGAATGCGTTGAGTTGGTACAGCGGCACGCAACGCATACCGTATTGGGTAATCATGACCATGCATCCTTGTTTACCGATTATGCCGTATATTTACCCAGCGACGGCGGTAAGGTTGCCCATTGGACTAATAAAATATTGACTGATGACAACCGCAATTATCTCGTTAACTTAAAATACCGGATTGAAACAGACCTTTGCACACTTGTTCACGCGAGTCCCGATAGACCGGAGTTCTGGTTTTACATCGATTCGCTCGAAGATGCCGGGCCGCAGTTCGATCACTTCAATCAAACAATTTGCTTTGCCGGGCATACGCACATTCCGTTTGTCTGCCGCGACGATCTTCAGGAATTTACATTAACAAGAAACGGCAGGTTTCTGATAAACCCGGGAAGTGTAGGCCAACCCCGCGACGGCCGGCCGCAATTAAGTTTCGGTTTTCTTGACACCGAAAATTGGGAATATAAAAATTTCCGGTTCAGCTATGATATTGACGGAGCAGCGGAGGCAATCCGGAAAAATAAGCTGCCGAAGTCGCTCGCGAGGAGGTTGTATTCAGGATATTGAGATAAAGGTGAATCGGGTGATGAAGAGACAACTTTGTCATTTTGTTTTGCCGGCGACGAGGAATAATCTCCGGCATAATCAACGAAAAGATCCTTTGCTTTGCTGCCAATAACATCGCTTGTGCAGGTCATAGGCGGCCTCACCCCCATCCCCCTCTCAGCGTGGGCGGAGAGGGGGGGGGGCAGGAGGACATCAATTTAGAGGTGTTCTCATTTAAATCAGAATGATATTATTCCGGGGCTTTTTAGAATACCCCCGACGAGAATTAAAGCGTCTAATTCTCACTTCCACCGCCGCCCGGTACTTCAGGGGCAGTTCCTTCCTCGATAATCCGCTGCAAGTCTTCCTGCAAGGCCTCAAGCTCTTCGCCGTACCGTGTCCAGTTGCCTTCGCGCAGATACATTTGGGCACGTTCGTATCGTTCAAGCGCTTCGCGGGCGAGCTGCTGTACATTTGCCGTCGGCATAATCATCTCTGCCGGTACACCATCCGGCATATCTTCATCCAGTTCCGCAATCGGTACCGCCCTGCCGAGCACCAACCGTTCGAGCGACGTATCCAGCCCGATGTCCATAACAACACGATTTCCATCCGATGCAAGCACGCGGCGCAGCTCCGGTAAGCGCCCTTCGACCGCCCGCAGGAACAGCGGTTTAACATATAAAATCGAATTTGCCACGGGTATCACAAGCTGACTGCCGCGCAGCACCCGTGTACCCGCCTGATCCCATAATGCAAGCTGCTGGGCGATCTCTGCTGCCTGATCGATACGGGCTTCGATCTGCATCGGGCCGAACACCAGTTCGCCTCTCGGGAAACGGAACAACAACAACTTACCGTAATTTTCGCCGTCAGACCGGCCGGACAACCACGCGATCATATTATCGCGGTTTTGCGGTGTAAACGGTATCATTAGCATGAACTCTTCCTCTTCTTCATCGGGAAGCCGGAGGATTGTATAATAACTTTCCATAGTTTGCGCTGCACCGAATACCCGCTCACGCGGAAATTCCCAGAGATCCTCACGATTATAGAACATTACGGGATCATTCATATGGTACAAACGAAACATCGACGATTGCACATCGAACTTATCCTGCGGATAGCGGATTTGCTCCCAAAGTCCCTCCGGCATATCATCGATAGGTGTAAACAGATCAGGGAATACCTCCATATACGCACGTATTAACGGATCGCGTTCTTCTTCTATTGTATAAAATGTTGTCTCACCGTTATATGCATCGATAACTACTTTCACTGAATTACGGATGTAATTCAGATCACGCGAATACGGGCGCGAGTATGGATACCTGCTAGTCGTTGTGTAAGCGTCGTAAATCCAGTATAAACGTCCGTCAACTATGGTGATGTATGGATCGTGATCGAACGTAAGGAACGGAGCAAGTTTACGCACCCGCTCGTGAATATTCCGGTAAT
>SKXH01000273.1 GCA_007128495.1 Bacteroidota bacterium | reverse complement strand
TGCAGTGCATAGACCGCAATTATTGTGTCGGCAGTTTGGGTGTCAGCGGTTCACATCTTACCATACCGCAGATATCTGAAGATGAAAGGTCCCGCATCGAGTGCAAACTGATCCCGAAATTTTGGAATTATCTCCGCAGGCAGCTCTTTTTCTATCATGGTGTCAGCGTCTCACACCACCACTTATTCCTCAAAGAACTGGAATTCCGGTATAATAATAGGGACCGGGAAATCTTTACATTGCTCTCGGAGCAAATGGTAAAGAAAGTGTCAAATCATACCAATATCTAAAGCGGCGCAAATTCAATAGTAACATAAATTTATATAACTCCCTTGTAGGGTATTTTAGGATTTATTGTATCTAATAATCATATTGCCGAACTAACGTAGAGTATTTAAATTCCCAAGAACCAACAATAAAACACATAACAAAATACCCCGTTATGTCCGTCTGGCTTAACACAATTTACATTCTAATTCTTTTTTCAAATCACCTTATTGAGAGGAGGTTCAGCAATCATTTTAATTTCAACCATCGTTACATTTCTCAACTCATTCATAAACAGTAAGGAGGTATTATGAAGCCCTTGAGTAATCAAGTAATTAAGGGTTTTCTTGCATCATTTCTTGCAGTTGGGCTTTTGTTCGCTTTTTCAACGCAGGATGCTTATGCACAGGAAGCCATTATTGAGGGTCAAATAACCAATGTGGCTACGGGTGAGCCGCTCGTCGGGGCAAACGTCCTGATCGAGGGGACGACACTCGGTGCTGCTACTGATATTGAGGGACAGTACAGGATCTCGGTCCCCGCTGCGCAGGTTACCGGTCAAGATGCAACAATAATTGCCCGCTTCGTCGGTTTCCGGGCGGGTAGACAGACAATTACCCTCACAGCGGATGTTCATACCTTAGATTTTGCTCTTCGTGTCGACGCTTTGAGACTCGAAGATATCGTTATTACAGGATTAGTCGGAGAAACTGAGCGTGCACGCCTGCCGTTTTCAGTGGGTCGTGTAACAGCCGACGATATGCAGGTGCAGACACATATCAGTGCTGCAACTCTCATCCAGGGTAAAATTGCCGGTGCAACGGTTGTGCAGGGCAGCGGCCGTCCCGGTGCTGCACCGTCGTTCCTCTTGCGCGGACCGACGAGTATAGACGCTGCGGGTCGAAACCAGGAACCGATGTATATCGTTGACGGTATAATTCTTTCCGGTTCAATGGTCGACCTCGACGCTCTTGACATTGAAAATATCGAGGTTGTTAAAGGTGCTGCTGCCGCATCGCGTTACGGGCAGCGGGCTGCAAACGGCGTTATTCAGATAACTACACGCCGCGGTCATGCAATGCCTGATAATGAGATCAGATATCGTTTCCGTACCGACATCGGGACAAGTGAGTTGGAAGGCAGATTCAATCTTACGCAGGCACACCAATTCCTGATGACCGAGGATGGGTCACAGTTTATCGACGCTGAGGGAAATCCGTGTGATTGGCTTGATTGTGAATCCGTTGTTGCCGCAAACCAGCGGCCGCGTCAGTTAACCGATGAGCAAGGTAATCCGATTTTTGATGCCGACGGAGATCCGGTTATGGCGGGATCTACCTGGTCCACATTCCAGATCGAAGAGTATCCGCAAACATTTGATCACGTCGATCGTTTCTTCGATCCGGGTATGTTCATTCAGAACTACTTCTCAGCAGAGGGTCGTTCCGGTAGGACAAACTTCAATGCTTCTATCAGCCATCTTGGAGAAGATGGAATACTCCCCGGTATAGAAGGTTATGAACGGATCAATTTCCGGTTGAACCTCGATCAATCGGTTCGTCCGAACCTCTCTCTTTCGGGAACAACTTTCATCAGCCGTTCGACAGACGATCTGTTTACCGAGAGCCAGGGTAACCCGCTCTTTAACTTAACCCGTATGCCGGCAGGTTCCGATCTCTTTGCTCGTGATGAAGATGGTGAACTGTTCATCCGGCCCGATCCCCACAACGAAAATGACAATCCGTTGTATGAATTGCTGAACCGTCAGTGGGATCGACAGCGAACCCGTTTACTCGGTAACTTAACAACAAGATATACCCCCACAGACTGGATGCTGCTCGAGGCGGATGTGAGCTATGACCGGATGACCCTGTTTGATGAGGATTTCTATGACAGAGGTTACCGGACAGCACGTCCGACCCCGTCAGTAAATGATGGACAGGTTTATAAACGAGATCGCAGTGAAGAAGCTTTTAACACCAGCTTTACCGCAACATTTAACCAGGAGTTCGGTTCGCTTAATACAAGAACATCTCTGCGATACCTTTATGAAGATCAGCAGTGGAACGATCAGTGGAACTGGGGCTCCGAGCTTGGTGCTACCGGACTTCCGACGCTGCACAACATCAGTGGTACTCCTAATGTGCGGTCAAATCAAGGTGCCATTCGTTCAGCAGGGTATTTCCTGATCACCAACTTTGACTTTGATGGTAAATATATTATCGACTTCCTCGTACGACGTGACGGAAGTTCGTTATTCGGTGCAGAAGAAAGATGGCAGAATTACTGGCGTGCCGCAGGTGCATATAGAATTACCGAGGAACCGTGGTTTGATATCAACGGTCTCGATGAGTTGAAATTCCGCGCCTCGTATGGTACCGCAGGCGGCCGTCCGAATTTTTCAGCACAATATGAAACCTATAGTGTTCTCCGCGGTTCAATGTCGCCAGTTTCAGTTGGTAATAGAAATCTGAAACCCGAGCTGGCATCTGAAATCGAGCTTGGTGTCGAGCTTGGTTTGTTTGACAGGTTCTTCCTCGATGTAACCTATGCCGAAACCACAGTAGAAGATCAAATACTCCGTGTGCCGTTAGCAGGTTACAGCGGATTCATACACCAGTGGCAGAATGCCGGTACGCTCGAGAGCAATACACTTGAGATATCTCTGGATGCTCAAATTGTTCGACAGCGAGATTTCAACTGGTCGGCACGACTGATCTATGATCGTACACGACAGGAGATCACCCAGCTTGATGTACCTGCCTTTACGTACGGTGTTGCCGGTCAGGCATTTGATGCCGCATTTTATGCACGCGAAGGAGAGCAACTCGGTACATTCTACGGTTTCAGATGGGCAACCGATTGTTCCCAGATACCGGGCGTATCTTCGGATGCTTGTGCAAATAACTTCCAGACCAATGACGACGGATATCTCGTTTATGTCGGACCTGGAAATGATTGGACCGATGGTCTCTGGGGTAATGTCGGAACCGTCGATGGTGAATCATTCCAGTGGGGTACTCCCGTGATCGCTGTTGAGGAGGATCCAATAACCGGTGAGATGACAAATTTCTTGCCGATCGGAAACACGATGCCTGACTATCGAATCAGCTTTTCGATGAATATGGATTACCGACGGCTCGGTCTCTACTTCCTCTTCGACGCGGAGCAAGGATTCGATGTCTGGAATCAACCGTTACAGTGGGCAACATTCCAGGATTATTCCGGCATAATGGACCAGCGGGGTAAACCCGAGGGTGAACAGAAACCGGTTGCATACTATGCAGCGCTTTATAATTCTCTCTCACCCACAAACACGCATTGGGTAGAAGATGCAAGCTATGTGAAATTGCGCGAACTCTCTGTCCACTACACATTCTCACAGGCACAGTTGAGTTCAGTTGGTCTGGGAATTTTACGCGGCGCCACTTTACGTGTAACCGGACGGAACCTGTTTACATGGACCGATTATTCCGGATATGATCCGGAGATCGGAAGAGCAGGCGGCGACGTCGGCTCGGCGGCAATTGCCCGTGTCGATGGTTATAATTATCCGAACTATCGATCCTATAATTTCGGTATAGAATTTAACTTTTAAAAAAATTAAACCTTTACGAGGAGGAAACAATGAAATCCCGTATAACTATTTTAACCACTATCATCCTGCTGCTCTTCGGGGCAGCGGGATGTGATCTCGAGGTCGAGAACCTTAATCAGCCGGAGACTGAGCGGGTTCTCGGTACTGCCGATGACCTCGAAGGACTTGTCGGAGGCGCGGTGGCGACGTGGTGGAATCTGCACGACAACTATCTGGGTATGCGGCCTATCTGGAGCACAAAGGCATTCCAGCATAGTGCGATGGCGGCAAATTTCGGCATGGTTCAGTATTCGCAAATCCCGCGGCCCGTTTACAATAACTCTCCGGCGGACGATTTTATGTCCTATAAAGAGAGAACATGGTACCATAGCTATCGTGCAATATCCGCAGCAAGTGACGGGTTGAGAGTACTTGCGGCAG
>SKXH01000240.1 GCA_007128495.1 Bacteroidota bacterium | reverse complement strand
GATAAAGATACTGTCCGCCGTTCACATAATTCATTTTGGTAAGATCAGCCGGTCCCCAGCCGGGTACTTCGATCTTTATTATCGTGCCGGGATATTCTTCACCTGCTATGCCGGTTTCATAATAACCTCTGAAAAAGTGTACGCGGGTTTTGTGAACTACTATATCGAGCTCATCAAAGTCGACACCGACACGTTCGTGCCATTCCGGGGTGGTAACCTGCAGCAAAGCGGGGGTTACTATGATCCGGTTGTTGTCGCCAAACAAAAGAACCAGATATGATCCGTCATAAAACTCAATAAAGGCATCATCCAGCACTACAGGATCGCCGGAGAATCGGTCAGTTGTTCCCCCTACTTCGACCAATCCGGTGGTATCTCCTTCGCCGAGACCTCGCTCTTCAATGGCCGCCATCAAATTGTAATCGGTCAGTGTACCGATTGCAAAATTGCTCGCGCCCTGGCGAATGAGCTCCCGGGTGATCCACGCTGCCCCGCCTGTTCGGTCACAACCGTCTGCAATAACGACGGGTGTTTCTCCCGCCTCCACCGCTTCGATCGCTTTTCTTACTCCCTCTTCATAATCATAAATATCCTTGAAGACAAAATCCTCCCGATGTTTCCAATAGAATTCGTTCATATCATCGGCGATCTTTTCGGCAAGTTCCTGATCATCATTAGTAACCACAAAGATCGATGCACCGTTATCGGGTACATCCGCATACGCAAAACCGAAATTGACCGATATGTAAACATCCTCCTCACGGTTCTCCCACCTTCGCGCCCGTTCCATGATATCACGTGCCGGATAGCGTATCGTCCCTTGAAAGAAACTGGGGGTGATCACTCCGGGTTTTCGTGTGGCTACCGTCGGTTTATACGTTCCCTGAAGAGCGCGGATCATCACGTCAGCCGCCCGTTGCCCCTGTAAGGTTGCATCATAATGCGGGAACCGTTTCACTGAAAAAACCGCATCGGCAGCATCATCGTCGACCAGCTCTTTATCGACACATGCGTGCAGATCGAGCGTCACCGTGATGATAACATCGTCGCCGAGTACATTACGCACAATCCGGGCGAGTTCGGCTTCGGGGCGTGCCACGCCGGCGACTGCCATTGAACCATGCAGCGCAAGGTGGATGCCATCAAGGGGCTTTTTGGTATTCAGGTCTTCAATGAATAACTCTGTAAAGTAATCCCACACTTCACCGGTATTCCAGCTTCTTGATGATCCTCCCACCGGCGTACCAGCCGGTGAGGTAATGCCGACTAATTCAACTCCACCGTACGCTTCCATTCTTGCCTCAAAACCGCCGGTATATCCGCGTGATCTTCCCAGTATTTCATCCGTGGGAGATCCAACCGCCAGCCAGGCATCAAGTCCGGCGGGTTCGGGACAGTAGGTACAGGTTTCATGAAAAAAAGAAAGAACGCCGATCCTGTATGTCTCATCACGGGGTGGAATATTTCTTTCGTTTTGAAATTCCCGTTGTGCCTCAACTGTAAGCGTCCAGATAAATATAAGAAGAAGTAGGTTAGCAAAACTGAAATAAGGATTTTTACTCATAACATCTCCGGTTATTTATATCAATTCATGACGACATCTTTTACATCATTCACTTTATCCAGACTTCGCTCGAGATCGTTGATCAGATCATTGACATTTTCAATACCTATCGAAAGCCGCACCAATCCCTCGCATATACCCGCCGCAGCGCGTGCCTCTGCTCCCATTGAGGCATGCGTCATACTCGCCGGATGCTGTATGAGAGACTCAACACCGCCGAGACTTACTGCAAGTTGAAAAAGTTTAACGCCGTTCATCATATTTTTCCCCGCGCGGTACCCTCCTTTTAACTCGATAGCAATCAAGCCGCCCGGTCCCTTTTGCTGCTTTTGTGCAAGCGAATATTGCGGATGACTGCGCAAACCCGGAAACATTACCTTTTTGACAGCGGGATGATTCTCAAGATATCCTGCAATTGCAGTGGCGCTCTCGCAATGCTGCTGCATCCGCAATGCCAGTGTCTTTATGCCCCTGTGCACAAGAAATGAATTGAACGGATCGATAACACCGCCCAACTGGTTGAGAACCTTTCTGAAATCGCAGTACATTTGCTCATCTCTGACAATAATAACCCCGCCGATAACATCCGCATGCCCGTTTAAGAATTTAGTCATGCTGTGTAAAACTATATCCGCCCCGAACTCAAACGGCTTTTGCAGGGCAGGACTCATGAATGTATTATCGACTACAAGATAAGCGCCGGCATTGTGTGCAATCTTTGCTATTGCTTTTATATCGGAAATCGACAAGGTTGG
Organism: Bacteroidota bacterium; assembly: GCA_007128495.1. Taxonomy (GTDB): domain Bacteria; phylum Bacteroidota; class Ignavibacteria; order T3Sed10-11; family T3Sed10-11; genus T3Sed10-11. The sequence goes on along the minus strand of SKXH01000240.1, from coordinate 2,000 downwards.
ATTTCCGGGAGTTTCGATATAAATAATACGGGTTTTCGCAGTGATCGCGTTCTTAACTTCGTCGAGATTTGAGGCATCGACAAATGTGGTTTCGACGCCGTAGCGTTTCATGATCGAATTAAGCAGGGTTGTGGTTGGTCCGTATACCGCATGTGAACAGACAATATGATCTCCGAACTGTGTCAACGCGGCAAAGACCGTATGAACCGCCGCCATACCACTCCCGCAACCTAACGCTTTATGGCCGCCTTCAAGTGCAGCAACACTATCCTCCATCGCCTCGATCGTGGGATTACCCATGCGAGTGTAAATGTATCCCTTTTCTTCACCGGCAAACAACGATGCACCGTGGCACGCCGATTTAAATTTAAACGTTGAGGTTTGATAGATCGGTGGAACGACCGGACCGTATTCGTATTCTTTTATACCGGAATGAACGCATTTCGTTTCAAAATATGTATCTTCGATATTTTCCATAGGAATTGCTCCTGTTTCATTGTTTCAGGTAGGTACATAATGTATCTATACAACAGTAATAAGAAAGGTAAAGATTGTTATATAATTAAAGTACGAAATTTTACAATTGAAATCATCTGCCGTTCAAAAATTCATTCACCGAGTTTTTTTCAGGCAGGGCTGTAATTGCACCCGGGCGGGTTGCAACAATAGCACCGACAGCGTTTGCATAGCGGCATATATCGTGCAAGTGTTCTTTCGAAAGTTTCTCAATTTTTAAATCCGATTGGAGCAGTCCTTCAAGCAAACCGGCAAGAAAACCATCTCCGCACCCGGTCGTGTCGACGACATCGACTTTAAATCCATCGGCATAACCGTCCACATTGTTTGTGCGGAAGTAACAACCGTTTGCGCCTTGAGTGATCACAACAATTCGGGGACCTGTATCTAATAATTGTTTTGCCGCTTCTTCTATATCATCGACTCCCGTGAGAAATGCGGCTTCCTGGTGATTTAATCTCAAAATGTCGGTGAATTTCACCACCTTCATCATCAGTTGTTTTGCTTTCGATTCTGTTTTCCAGAGGTTTAAGCGAACATTGGGGTCGAAAGATATGAGAGAAGTGCCGTCCTGAAGTTCACTGATAATTTGCACAAGCGATGAACGTGCCGGTTCTTTTAATAATAAAAACGAACTGACGTGAATGATCTTCGATTCACGCAAGGCCGGGAGGTTTACGTCTGAAAAGCGGAGTTGAATATCGGCGGGCTGGGTTTCCCAGAATTCAAAGAAACGTTCGCCGCTCGGTGTCAGCGACACAAACGCAAGGCGTGTTTTATGCTGCTTGTCAAAAACAATACCGCCGCTCACTACTCCGATCTTTCGGAGTTCGTTGCAAAGATATTTACCGAACGAATCATCCCCCACTCTGCCGATAAATGCGGTGGGTACCCCGAGCCGTACAAGTCCGACAGCAAGATTAGCGGGCGCCCCTCCGGGCAGCTTCATAAAAGATGTTCCATCAACTAACGAGACCCCTTTTTGCGTGGATACAAAATCAACTAAAATTTCACCTATACAAGTTACTTCTGGTTTAATATTCATGGATGTGTTTCGTGTTACCTGTTTTATATTTCGTTAATAATCTGCTGAAATTTTAAGTACCGACTCCGTTAAACGGCGTGAGTACGGGTGCTCAAGTTTGCCGGTTCTCAAATTATCTATCGGTGCATCCTCAACGATTTTTCCGTTATACATGACCAGCAAACGATCGCACACATCGTTAAGCACACCGAGATCGTGGGAAATAAACAACATCGTAAGTTTAAATTCTTCCCGTAAATGCTGGAATAGATCTATTATCTGTGCACGGATGGAGACATCAAGCGCAGAGACCGGTTCGTCGGCAATGAGAATTTTCGGTGGAACGACAATCGCCCGTGCAACCGAAACACGACGTTTCTCACCGCCGCTGAGCGTATGCGGATATTCATTTTTAAAAGCTACCGGAAGATTAACCAGCTCAAGCACTTCATCGATCCGT
>SKXH01000003.1 GCA_007128495.1 Bacteroidota bacterium | reverse complement strand
TTAGTAGTCACAGTTTGTATCGCTATAGAACATACGGACTCAATATGTTAATGTCGTATCCACTCGACCGGTTTCGCAGATTCGATGTCGGGTTCTCGTGGTTTAATATATCCCGCGAAAACCTCGACATGTTTACCGAGCCGATACAACGACACACGGTTCTATTCCCATCGTTAAGTTATGTACACGATAATATATTGTGGGGATATATATCACCCCGGCGGGGATCACGCTATAATATAACGGTACACGGCAGTCCGAAACTCAGCGAGGATTCTTTCGGTTTCGGATCGGTACTGGCAGATTACAGAACGTATACAAGTCTTGGTCAAGGTTATACTATTGCATTTCGACTCACCGGAGGCAGCAGCTTCGGTCCGAATCCGCAGCGGTTTATGTTAGGCGGAGTAGAGGGATGGATAAACAGACGTTTTGAAGATAACGTCATTCCGATAGAAGATGCACAGGACTTTGCGTTCCTTACCCCGATCTTACCGCTGCGCGGGCATAATTACAATGCATCGACCGGAACAAACTTCGCATTGATGAATTTCGAAATGCGCTATCCGCTTATTCGCTACTTCGTCGGCGGACCGTTGCCTCTGATGCTGCAGAATATAATGGGTACAATGTTTCTCGACGTCGGATCGGCGTGGGATGATTGGTCGGATTGGCGCGGTGTACGGCGTAACGAATTCGGCGATCTTGTGACCGACGACCTTCTCATCGGCACCGGCTTCGGTGCCCGTATTGTAATATTCGGTATGTTGCTGCGCTTCGATATGGCGTGGAACTATAACCTCGATACCTGGTCCAAGCCGAGATACTACTGGAGCTTGGCGCTGGATTTTTAGTGGAGCAAAAGATGGAGTCCATCTCTGAGATGGAATCCATCTTTTTTATCTTTTTGTAAATCTTTCCCCCTTTGATTCTCTTTTTGAAAACCGTATATTTATTTAATTAGAGGAAAATTGACTCCCGATTTTCTATATCAAACTCATAAGAAAAATATGTCAGAACAATCCCCGATTCTCAACAGCCCTTATGAGGAACCAAAGCTCCACTATGCCACAGATGTAGAAGATTCGCTTGATTATGATGATGTTCGTGAGGGACGCAGGATATTTACTCCCGATATACAGGTAATTCCCACCCGCCAGAAAGATCAAACTTCAGTTTTTGAAATAAACGAGTTGAAAGAACAGTATCGCGGACATTTGATTAACCGGATCCGTAATGAAGTAGGAATATGGAGAGAACAAAAATATCCGAATACAACCCGGGTTACACGAGAGTTGCTTTCCTTCTGGTTTATGAATCCGGATCGGTCGGCGGTACGGAAACTATTCTTTGCACAGCGTGAGGCAATTGAAACCGGTATCTGGTTAAATGAAGTTGCAGATAAGTCGAATGCCGGCCAACATATACTTTCTGAGTTAAAGGCGGCACAAAAAGTGGAGAGCGGCGATGAACATGCACAGCTTCCTCGCATTGCGTTTAAAATGGCAACAGGAACGGGGAAGACGGTTGTTATGGGATGTTTGATACTCTATCATTATTTCAACCGGCAGGAATATCGGAACGATACAAGGTTTGCAGATTATTTTTTGGTAATTGCTCCTGGCATAACAATCAAAAATCGTTTGAGTGTTCTGTTCGTGAACAAAAAAGCAACCGCAATACAGGATCAAGGAGATTACTATAAAGAACGTGATCTTGTGCCGCGAACGATGTTGCATCGGCTCGACAACTTAAACTCACGTCTGATTATTACAAATTATCATAGTTTCGAACCACGAGCGTTGCAGGGCAACAAACGAAGTCCATTCGACGGTAAGCTAAATGCCGAGGGAAAAAAGACCGAAGCGAAAGAAGATTACAGCCAGGTTGTAAAACGTGTGCTTGGTAAATTTAAAAAGGATTCCCGGCTGCTTGTTTTAAACGATGAAGCACATCATTGTTATCTCCCGAGATCGAAAGGGAAAACAAAAGATAACGAAGAATCCGACGAGAATGCCCGGGCAGCAGTATGGTTCAGTGGACTTGTTGAGATATCAAAAAGATTTAAAATCGGCACAGTATACGATTTAACCGCTACGCCATATTACCTGCAAGGTTCGGGATATAAAGCATACAGTTTATTCCCGTGGGTCGTGTCGGATTTTGGTCTGATTGAAGCAATTGAATCAGGACTGGTAAAGATACCGTACCTACCAGAGAAAGATACAACTCAGGAATTGACAATGCCGGTGCTCCGCAATCTGTACGAGCACGTAAAGGAGGAACTTCCTAAAAAAGGACAGAAGAGAAGAAAATCCGATGCAAAGAAAGCTGGAAAGAAGGTAACCGAAGAACCACCCCGTTTGCCGAATCTGGTCAAAGCGGCACTTGATCAATTTTATAATCATTACAAAGATTATTTTGAGGGATTGCGTGAGATGGGGGAGAAAGCGGCAGATATTTTCACTACGCCTCCCGTGTTCATTGTGGTTTGCAATAATACGTCGGTTTCAAAAGAAGTGTACAAGTTTATTGCGGGTTATGAGGAGCTTGACAGCGATGGGAATATCGAACGGGTGATTGAAGGACATTATGATATGTTCTCAAATTATGACCCGGTAACAAAAGCCCCGAAGAAAAAGTCGCCGACTTTATTGATTGACAGTGATGCCCTGGAAGATTCGGATCAGGTGAACGAGGAATTTAAAAAGATATTTAAATCGGAACTCGAAGAATTCAAAAGGGATTACGCACGGTTACACGGTCAAGGAGCAGCCGATCGGATTACCGAAGCCGAGATATTGCGGGAAGTTGTTAATACCGTTGGGAAACCGGGTAAACTCGGTGCACATATTCGGTGTGTTGTATCCGTTTCGATGTTGACCGAAGGGTGGGATGCAAATACAGTCACACACATCATGGGCTTACGTGCATTTGGTTCGCAATTATTATGTGAGCAGGTAGCCGGTCGAGCTCTGAGAAGGATGAATTACACTTTGCAGGGATACGATAAAGACGGAAATCCAACTGAAGATAAGCGAAAAATTGTGTTGGAAAAATTTCCTCCAGAGTATGCACATATTATTGGCGTACCTTTCAAAATGTTTAAAGGGGGTGTAACAGATAGGCCGGATCCGAGAGATTATCGTACGGTAAAAGCTATCCCGGAACGTCAGCGTGATTTTGAAATAATATTTCCAAATGTTGTAAGTTACCGTATACATCATCCCCAAAATCATATACAGTACGATTTTTCTTCCATAGAAAATTATGAAATTGACGGCTCCCGGTATCCGATTGAAACGACGCTGGCAAGTCCGATTTCCCCGCACGAAGAGAAGATGCAGGTTCGTACCGTCCTCGAGAAGCGTGATCAGGAGCTTTTATATCTTATAACGAAAGAACTCATAAAGTATCATTTCTCCGATGAAGATGGGAATCCGGAATTTCAATTGTTCGGTCAGTTGCAGCATATTGTGCGGAAATGGTACGATGACAAAGTATTGCTTCTGAACATCGATGAATCAAAATATAAAAGATTATTATACTTTGATGAACCTAAAAAGATTGTCGATCATGTTGCCCGGGGAATTAATACCCATCTGAACACGACAGAACATATTCGGCCTGTATTTAATTATTATAATAAATTCGGAAGTACGATGTATGTTAACGGTAATACGTCACGTGATGTATATAATACTGAAAAAAGTCATGTCAATTACGTTGTGATGGATTCGGAGTGGGAGGGTATTGCTGCAAAAACGCTTGACGAACTCGATCAGGTTGAGTGTTATGTGAAAAATCAATTTCTCGGTTTCAGTGTACCGTATCTGAAAGACGGACAGGACAAATTATATTACCCCGATTTTATTGCTCAATGTAAAAAGTCCGACGGCGGGATGTTAAATCTCATTATAGAGGTGACGGGAATGAGCAAAGATAAAGCTGAGAAAAAATGGTACGTCGAAAACCGGTGGTTGCCGGCAGTTAATGCGGTTCGGGATAAATATGAAATGCATGAGTGGGCGTTTATTGAGATTGCGAATGATGTAAGGAATATAAAGAATCAATTGAGAGATAAAATAAATAGCTTGTAATATATATGTTGGTGTATTCTCATTTTGAATATGCCGAATTTTGTCCCGTAGGGACAAAATGTTTGTAGAATGATTGAACGAGCTTCAATGACCGTCCCGTCAGGGACGGAATGTATCTCGACATCGGGCTGAGAGGTGAAATCGGAAAACTAATATCCCGTACCTACGGCACGGAGTCGATTTTGGTGGTTCGGTGTTTTTACAAATATTATGTCCCTAACGGAACAAATGAAATCACTGTATGTC
>SKXH01000018.1 GCA_007128495.1 Bacteroidota bacterium | reverse complement strand
TATACCCAATGTTCCCATCCCTTCTTAAATCCATTATTTTCTTCGATCCACCATAAATATGCTCCCAATACCAACGCTCCCTTTCCCACGCCTATAGCAATCATCCATAATCCTAAATTGGCTATTGATGCAGCCGTAAGTGCAAGAGCTGCAAAATGATACTGCACGGGATCTTTAACAAACGGGAATGCACCTAATGCGGCTGTAAATGCTGTTCCTCCAACCGCTGTTGCCCACGCACGTACTTTCCACAGGCGATCATTGTCAGATTTTATATGTTCACGTAGATTTGTATATAGAGACCAGAAATCGAATTCAGGCATAATTACACATCATTAATTATTTTTAATCACATAACGATCAAGTAATTATTAGTTATAGTATAAGATATTGTTGCACTTCGTATAACATCAGTAACTATGGCAAATGGACAAATTTTCTTAATTTTGTTCGTTTAACACCCCAATTCCGGATGTTAGACGTACTCCAAGTGCGTGATTGCTGAAATCATGGTTGATTATATTTTGGACAAAAAAATATCTCATTCAAAATCCAGCGTATCGAGCGGGTTTTTTATCGCCGATAAGCTTCTCTTGCTTATATGGGTGTAAATCTCCGTCGTCTTCAAATGCTCATGACCCAGTAACTCTTTAATCGTTCGGATATCACCACCCTGTTCGTGTATGTGCGTCGCGAAGGAATGTCTGAGCGTATGCATACTGACGCGTTTTCTCAACCCTGCTCTTTTACATGCCCGTTCAACAACACGCTGCGCGCTCCGAGCATGCAGATGCTTCCCATGCTTCTTTCCTTCGAACAACCATTTTTCCGGTCGATACAGTTTGTAATACTCCCGTAGCACCTCTAACGCCCGTTCCGATATAATTGTATACCTGTCCTTTCTGAATTTTCCTCCTTTCACAAAAATTAGCTTCCGCTCACCGTCTATATCCGGAATCGTTAGCGTGACAACTTCATCAAGCCGGAGTCCGCCGGAATACGTTACCATCAGCAATGCTCTGTGCTTTATATTCCGCGTACAATCAACCATCCTTTTGAATTCATCGAGCGTAATAACATTCGGATATGACTTTCCCTTCTTCGGCCGGGGTATCTGCTCAATCACAAATTCCCGTTTGTACATTTCTACGTATAGAAACCTGATAGCATTAAATGCCTGGTTTACAGTCGCATAGGCATGCCGCTTTTCATCGATGAGGTGAAGTAAGTAGTTACGAATATCTTTTTCATCAAGCTCGCGGGGATGACGCGGTGAGAAATAATTTACAAGAGACCGAAGCCAGCTTAAATACGACTTTACCGTTTTCCGGCTGTATCCTCTGAGTAACATTTCGCTACGACATTCTTCAAAAAGTCCGCCTCGACGTTTTCCTGAATCCATAACACCCTCATGGTTATGTGTATTCAATGGTTTTATTTTATCGATCGTTCGTCGCGGGACATTTACAAAGGGCGTTACAACAGAACTTACTATGTCGAACGATGACACTATAACTTACTCCCTGGTATCAGATGTAATATCTGAATATAAAGTTTTTTTATGGATAAAAGCAAATATTTTTGAGGATAATTTTCGGAGGAAGGGCGGGAGAAGAGCAGGTTACTACATATAAAAAAAATCCGGCAATGCGGTACACCGCATCACCGAATCATCAAGATGTTTATACCGGTGTATTCTCCGCAACGGGTTCGGGTTTCTGACGCTGTCGGTTTCTTCGCGCTTTGGCAATCAAACCCAATCCGAACAGGATGAGCAACACCGGCCAGAAATGAAAAAAATAATCCGAGAACCGGTACGCAAACACGATTGATAACTCATCAGCAATGATGAGGAGCCCGCACCCGGCAAAGAATACCGTCGGTATAAGAATATGCCAGTCGCGAAGATTATAGAGGTACATCATCAAAAATGAAAATCCCAGCATTAAAAAGACCGCCGGCACAAAAACCGGATATTGCTGCGTAATCAGTCCGAGCCCGTCGAGTATAAAAAATAAACCCAGAAGAAACAGAAACGTTCCCCAGAAAACTTTGCTCCGGTCGTCGTTGGCAAATGAACGGATAACCAGCACGGCGCCGTAAAGTACCATGATACCGCTTACTACATTCCAGAATGTCAGGTTCAGCATACCGGTTTGATCGGCAAGTAAAAATACACCCACCGCAATGAGTATGATACCCAGCAACGGTATTCTGTGCAAATTCGTTTTTGTTGACATTTGATTTCCTCTATTAATTATAAGTTTTCTTCTGGAACAAAAATTGCCATTGCTATATACAGGATTATACCCGTTCCGAATGATAACAATGTAAGCAGTATAAACAATATACGAACAATGGTCGGATCGACTTCAAAGTAATCGCCGAGACCGCCGCAGACACCGAACAACTTACGGTTGCGCCGTGATTTATAGAGCCGCTTATTCGGAATACCTTGATCTGGCGTATTCGTTGTGCTCTCTTCTCCTCCTTCACCCGGCCGGTCCGCGGCTGCCTGCGTGCGTGATTGCTGGTGTATATAGATTATCGCCATACCGAAAAGAATTAACAAAACAGGCAGCACAATTCCCCACGATATATGCCAGATATGATGAAAGGCAAACCAGCCGAAATTATGCATGAGGAATAAAACCCCGAAGGCAATAAGTATAATGCCGAACGTTTTGGAAGCGTTCCGGTTATCTGGCTGCACCTCCCCCGATTGTATCATCGCAAGATGATGTGGATTAACCGGCATTATTATCATACCGCCGATATATAAAAATAAACCCGTGCCGCCGAAAAATACCAACAGGATGAATATACCCCGCATAATGGTCGGGTCGATGTCGAAATATTCGGCAATTCCGGCACACACCCCGTCGATCATCCTGTCGCGGCGTGATTTATATAGTCGTCTCGGTTCATTTTGCATTTCAGCAGCAGTCATTTTTAATACTCCTTATCAATTTCCCCGGTACTCCCTTTGGTATAGTGTACGGTATTTTGGAGTATATGTTACAGCAGGCGGGTTAACAGTTTACAGTTTACAGTTTTCAGTTTGCAGTTGTCAGTCAGCAATAGGCGACAGGCAACAGATAGGAGTCAGTTTACAAATGGGGGAATTCGATGATTTTAATCGTCGATAAAATTACAAATTATCTTGTATGTATTTTACACTAAACTCAGAATTCAGTTTATCGTCTACTGCCTGCCATCAACTGAAAGCACGAAACTCGAAACCCATCCCCTCAAACCTCCATAATCTCCTTTTCCTTCTGTTCGAGAAGATCATCGATCTGTTTGGTATACTTATCGGTCAGCTTTTGTACTTCCTCCTCGCCGCGGGCTTTCTCATCTTCGGATATCTCTTTATTCTTTTCGAGTTTTTTCAGCGAGTCGTTGGCATCCCTGCGGATATTGCGGATCGATACCCTTCCCTGCTCGCCGTACTTCTTGGTGAGCTTAACGTATTCTTTTCTGCGCTCCTCGTTCAGCGGTGGTATCGGAACGCGGATGAGTGTGCCGTCGTTTGCAGGATTGAGTCCGAGATTTGCATTCAGGATCGCTTTCTCGATGGGCTGGATCATGCTTTTCTCCCAGGGCTGTACCGTCAGCAGGGTCGGTTCGGGTGCGCCGATATTGGCAACCTGCCGCAGCGGTGTAGGATTTCCGTAGTAATCGACTTTCACGCCCTCAATAAGCGAGGGGGTTGCACGTCCCGTTCTGATCGAACGGAGTTCACCGGATACAACTTCAACGGCTTTCGCCATCTTCTCGTTTGCATCTTTAATGATATCTTTAACCATTGGTCACCTCTGTTTTACGCTTGGGGATAGTATTGAATTTATACACTATGTGCCACCCGGGTACCGAGCTGTTCACCGAGCAGCAGTTTGGTTAGATTACCGTGTTTATTCATATTCATTACCACAATCGGCAGATTATTTTCCTGGCAGAGGGTAATTGCAGTAAGATCCATGACCCGCAGATTGCGTTTCAGTACATCGAGATAGGTCAGGTCGTCATACTTCACAGCGTCGGGATTTTTTTCCGGATCGACGTCGTAGACACCGTCGACGCGTGTTCCCTTAATAATAACATCCGCCTCGATCTCGACAGCACGCAGCGCCGCCGCCGTATCCGTAGTAAAATACGGATTACCGGTACCCGCTCCGAATATAACCACACGGCCTTTCTCGAGATGCCGTATCGCACGCCTGCGTATAAACGGCTCGGCAACCTCTTCCATTTTGATCGCGCTTAACAACCGGGTATACACGCTTCTGTTTTCGAGTGCATTTTGTAATGCCAGCGCATTGATCACGGTTGCAAGCATTCCCATCTGATCGCCGG
>SKXH01000027.1 GCA_007128495.1 Bacteroidota bacterium | reverse complement strand
TAATTAACAAATTTTTTGCATATCTACATTCCACCTGGTACATGACCACATTTCTGTCTGTCGATGCACCGATTATGGAGATTGTAACTGAAAAGAGGAAATACTAGATGTTTGTAGTATTGTGGATAGTATTCATACCATTTTTATTTGCTCTACTTACACCGATCGTTCAAAAAATAATTGGTGATGAAAGAATCGGCATCTGGGGAATTATTTCTGCGCTTCTTTCATTTGGCGGTGTGTTGTCGCTTGCCGGAACAGCACTGGGAGATGAGCCCCTCTATGTCGTGTATGAATGGGCGCCTACATTCGGTCTGTCGCTCGGATTTTACGTCGATGGATTAAGCTGGCTGTTTGCGTTTCTCATATCCGGTATCGGTGTTCTTATTAATTTATATGCATACTGGTATTTGCATAAGCCGGATCCATTCGGACGCTTTTTTGCATACCTGCTGTTTTTCATGGGTTCGATGTTGGGATTGGTGCTTTCATCAAATCTTATCATCCTGATTATTTTCTGGGAACTTACAACGATCAGCTCATTTCTGTTGATCGGTTACTGGCATCACACCGAGCGTGCCCGGTACGGTGCGGTTAAGTCTATTCTTATTACCGCAGTGGGCGGACTGGCAATGATCGGTGGAATTGTAATTTTAACTGTGATTGCAGGAACTTCGGAAATACCGGAGTTGATCGCAAAAGCAGGAATGATCCAGGAGCACGCTCTCTTCTTTCCCATACTCTTATTGATTTTAATAGGAGCGTTCAGTAAATCTGCTCAATCACCGTTCCATCTCTGGTTGCCGGATGCAATGGAAGCGCCGACACCGGTCAGTGCATTTTTGCACTCATCGACAATGGTAAAAGCAGGTGTATTCCTCATTGCACGTATTCACCCTGTATTTTCGGGGAGGGAAGAATGGGTGCTCATGGTTGCCTCGATCGGTTTGATAACAATGGTGCTTGGAGCATATTATGCTTTGCGGAAAGTCGATCTGAAAGCGATCCTTGCATACTCAACGGTGAGTCAACTCGGTTTAATGATCATGGCACTCGGTTTTGCGGATGTACTTGGTGCGAAGGCAACGGCATTTCATATAATGAATCATGCCGCGTTCAAAGGTATGCTCTTTTTGGTCGTCGGGATTATCGATCACGAAACCGGAACACGCGACATATCCAAGTTACGCGGACTACGGTTTACAATGCCGAAGACTGCTGTGCTTGCATTTATCGGAGCGTTTGCATCGGCAGGTATACCATTATTCAACGGATTTCTTAGCAAGGAATTGATATTTGAAGCTGCGTATGATCAGATCGGTGTTGCTTCGTGGATGGCGGTATTCCCCATTTTTGCGGTGGTCGGGAGCATTTTAACATTTACCTATTCGATGAAAATTTTCTTCAGAGTTTTTTATGGAGAAGAATCGAAAGAACTTCCCAAACATCCGCATGATCCGCCGTTCGGAATGTTATTCTCACCCGGATTACTTGCCGCTGTTACCGTTATAGTCGGTATTATGCCTTTTATTGCCGAGCGCTTCGTGAATGCCGCGACGGCAGCTATTACCCAGCAACCGGCAGATTTCTATCTGACTATCTGGCACGGATTTACTCCGGCATTGTGGATGAGCGTTGTTACTGTCGCTGTAGGTATCGCACTATATTCCCGGAGAGCGCTGCTCGATACGCTCCACTCGAAACCGCCCTTTGGTCTGACGGTCAACGCAATGTATGATTGGTGGTATCCGAATATTATGGTCGGCGCCGAGAAGTTGATCAGTCTGTTTCAGAGTCAGCAGATCCGGTTTTACTTTATGTATATACTCGGTATGGTGGTTGTGTTGTGTGGATGGGTATTGATCAGAGACGGTCATTTCCGGTTTATACCGCATGATCTTTTGCAAGCCGAGGCGTATGAATATCTGGGAACGGTCGCGTTCATACTGTCCATCATCGGGGTGGCACTATTTCGCAACCGGCTTGCCAAAGTAATCTCGCTCGGTGTCGTGGGGTATATGTTGTGTGCCGTTTTTATAATTCTCCGTGCACCGGATCTGGCGCTGACACAGTTACTCGTCGATATCGTAACAGTTATATTGTTCGTTCTGGTTATTTACTTCCTGCCGGAGCTGAAGGAGATTAAAGAATCGGTATCGGTGAAGCTGCGTGATCTGGCGGTGGCGGGGATTACCGGAGGATTTGTAACTATATTCATACTTGCTGTTTACGCTCACCGGCATACTACATCGATCGCAGAGTATTTTCTTGAGAACAGTTATAAGCTTGCCGGCGGAACAAATGTGGTAAATGTGATCCTGGTTGATTTCCGTACTTTCGATACGCTCGGTGAGATAATCGTACTCGCTATTGCAGGTCTCGGTGTCTATGCGCTTGTCCGTCTGGGGATCCCGCATAAGCGAAAGGAGGGTGGTTCATGATCAGTTTGATCCTTAATCGAATTGCGCGCGTTGTTATACATATTCTTTTGATCTTTTCGATATTTCTTCTATTGAAAGGACATAACGAACCCGGCGGTGGGTTTATTGCAGGTCTCATGGCATCGGTATCGATCGTTCTTATTTACCTTGCATACGATATAGAAACTGTGAAAAAATTTATGCCGGTATCATATCCTGCAATGATAGCACTCGGATTATTCTTTGCCGCAGGTATGGGATTAGGCGGTATCATGTTGGGCTATCCATTTCTGACACAGACTTTCGACTATTTTCAAATTCCGCTGGTCGGTGAAATTGAGCTTGCAACAGCCTTGATCTTCGACATCGGCGTATTTTTAACTGTTGTGGGTGCAACTTTATTAATAATTTCGTCTATCGGAGAAGGTTCATAATGATAGGTTTGCTGGCAATTATTATTGGTTTTCTTGTTGGGACCGGAACATATTTGATTTTGAAGAAAACTGCCTTTAAGGTTGCCCTTGGACTTGTATTGTACGGGCAGGCAGCGAATTTATTGATCATTACTATGGGCGGCGTCAAGCTTGGCGAGCCGCCGATCCTTTTGCGTGAAGCAGGGATAAGCTATAGTGATCCGCTCGTGCAGGCATTGATCCTTACCGCTATTGTTATCGGGTTTGGAGTAACTTCATTTTTGCTCGTACTTGTGTACCGGGCATATCAGGCACATGATTCAGATAGTGTAGACCTTTTTGAGGAAGTAGATGATAAATAATCTTGCGGTTTATCCGATTTTAATACCGCTTGTTGCGGCAATTATTCAGTTATTTTTTTCTAAGAATACTGCAATACAACGGGTACTGAGTGTCGTTTCCTCTGCACTTATACTCGTCGCCGTGATTTTTCTTTATCAGGATGTTCGCGCAAACGGCATTCAAGTGTACTGGATGAGCAATTGGCCGGCGCCGTTCGGCATTACTATTGTAGCGGATTTGCTGGCATGTTTTATGCTCTTCCTGTCGGCACTTGCATCGCTTGCAATGTCGGCGTATGCATTGGTCGATATCGATTCCAAGCGGGAGAAATATTTCCACTTCCCGTTATTCCAATTGCTGTTAATGGGAATTAACGGTGCGTTTCTCACCGGCGATATATTCAACCTGTTCGTTATGTATGAAGTCATGCTTATGGCTTCGTATGTATTGTTGTCACATGGTAGTGAAGCGCGTCAATTGCGGGGAGCGCTGCACTATGTGATGATAAATCTGTTTGCTTCCACCTTTTTCCTCTTCGGTATCGGTTTGATTTATGGCATGACGGGAACGTTGAACATGGCAGACATTGCCGTTGCGGTACAAACTGCTGGTCCGGAGTCACAAGGGCTGTTGACTGCAATATCGATGATGTTGTTTGTCGTCTTCGGTGTGAAGACGGCGCTGGTGCCGCTTTTTTTCTGGATGCCGGATGCATACCCGCAACCGCCTGTCGCAACCGCAGCTATGTTCGCGGCGATAATGACCAAAGTCGGTGTTTATTCCATCACGCGTACCTTTACATTAATGTTTCCCGGCGATGAGTTTACCCTGACCGTTATCAAGGTGGTTGCCGTTGCTTCTATGCTGATCGGTGTGCTGGGTGCTATCGCGCAAACGAACTTCAGACGACTGCTGGCGTTCCACAGCGTGAGCCAGGTCGGCTTCATGGTGCTGGGGCTCGGTTTCTTTTCACCGATGGGTTTAGCGGGATCGATATACTTTGTGATGCACCATAGTATGATAAAATCGTCGTTGTTTTTGTGTTCGGGTATTGCCGAGCGGTTGACAGGAAATCGTGATATTAAAAAGATGGGCGGGATAATAGAAGCACATCCGTTTTACAGTGCACTGTTCCTTATTGCGGCGTTTTCACTTGCAGGGTTACCGCCGTTTAGTGGTTTCT
>SKXH01000193.1 GCA_007128495.1 Bacteroidota bacterium | reverse complement strand
CTCAGGCATACTTCGCTCGTCGTCAGAATTGTACCGGTATGGAGATACAAGCGGGGTTTCGGCAGCATCGTGATATTATCGATCTCCTCTCCGTCGTAACCGATACCGGTCACGGCGGTTTTCATCCCGCTTTGATGGGCGTGGTCGATCAGGTGTGAGAGTGTTGTCGTTTTCCCCGTGTTCTTTGCAGTTCCGACAACACCGATAACTACAGAATCATTCATACATTCAAATTAAATCTTTGCGGATGCCGCGGTTAGTGTACCCTTACCAAAAGTACCGGGATATGCACCGTCTTCCTCGTTGCCGAGAGCACCCTCGTAAATGGCTTCGGCTAAGGATGTTTTGCTCTGCACTTCTTTCAGTACTTCGATAATTTTCTTTATCATATCTTCGGTAAATAAATCGGCTTGACCGGTCGGTGAAATTTGAGCATCTCCCATAAAACGGTATGCATCGGTAACGGCCCGGATAGTATCGATCCGGGATGCAATGGCGATCGGGCCGCGGGAGTATGCCTCATCGGTCGAAGCGATCGTGACAACATCCACGCCAAGTGAAGCCGCGAGCGCGGCATGATATGATGTCGCATTCGCTGCCTGAACCCGCTCCTCGCTCTGCGTCATAAATGCTATCGGTTCGCCGGGCCAGATCGGACAATCGACGATCTGCCGGAGTGCATAAATTTTGGCGGCATTAAAATCCACAAAGTTTTGATCCATCATACCGTTGAGTACAATATGCGGGCCGTAACAGAACAATGGTTTCAGTATCGGCTTGGCACCGAGCTTTTTCCCCAGCATTACATTGATCAACAGACCGGCAAGAGTTTTCCACGCGGGTACGCCGCTCAATTCATCATTGCCGGGAATATCAAACGGCATATTGTACCGGGCAGCATACCGTATAGCTTCGACGCCGTCGACAGCTAACCGCTCCGGATCCGTTCCCGCACCGAGCGATCCATACACGAGGTTAATCTTCGTAAGGTCGGCACCGGCGGCGCCGGCAAGTAATACGGTCTCCGGTGTATTTAATCCGCGATGTGCGCGCACAGTAAGCAGCGTGCTCGGGTCGAGATATTGCTTCATGAGTTTTATATTCTCTAACGAGGTGATCGTGCCGTCATTCTCATGAGTGAGACAACCCTGCAGCAATCCCTCATAGCGGGCTTCCCAGGATGGATTGATAATCAGGAAGCCATTAATTCCCCATCGCTCGACTATCTTTCCGTGTACGAGGTCCATGATCGGACAGCCACTGCCGAGGAATTTAAAAATAAGAGGACGATCCTGATTATGCTGGATTGTTACCGGTGCATGTGGGTGGGTCGTCGAGATGTATCCTTCCAGCGCCGAAAGTTCTTCCTGGGAAACATTTCTCACACCCGTCGGATAAATATTTTTCGTATTGCCGTTCGTTATTTCCGAATCGCAATGTGAATTATATTTTTTATACAGTGACTCCCGTTTTCCGTTCTCGCCGGCGTTGATCAATTCTTCACGGATCTTTGCGCGCTCCACACCTGCTGAATGCCGCGACTCCGTCCACTGCAGCAATTTATCGCAGATATCGCTCAGAAGCTCCTCGATCTCTGCGTGTACAAAACGATAGGAGTAACCTTCTGCAATATCTTTCTTTTCTCTTTGAAGACGATCGACAACTATATCCCGTTCTCTCCCTTCGATATATGCGATGAGTTCGTCGATCTGCATGTGCTCGCCGAACCCTTTATCAAACCCGAGTTCTGCAGCCAGTTCCGGTGTAATTGCTTTTCCGCCTAAAATAAGTTTCGATTTTTCACGAACACCGGAAGCATCGAGTAAATCGATAAACCTTCCCAGTATCTCGGCAACACCGTAGCCGATAGTTCTGCTCACCAGAATGAAATCATAATCATCCGATGCGGCTTTTTTACTGATCGCTTCAAGAGAAAGATCGGGCGAGAGCAGCACGGTCGTATAGCCGCGTTCATCCAATGCACTTCGTATTAATTTTAGTCCGACGTCGTGAACGGGATCGAGCGGTACACAGAGAATTTTCTTTGCCATTACTACTTACCCCTTGTCCGAATATTCTTCGGGTTTCAGCCAGGCATAATGCTTGCCCGGTTTATGAATATATTTACGCAGCCGGACCCTGATACCGTATCCATCGAATTCCTGAAACATAATATCGACCGTGCCGAGATTGAGATCCTCGCCGAGCTGCAGGGCGAGCCGTTTTCCCTCGCTTTCATTCTTGCAGAGAAGATATGTTTCGATATCTACCGTATCGACAACCCGATCCATTGCTTTTTTCATATCTAAAACCCTTCAACAGTTAAAGATTATTCCCAGATACCTGCGTGGTCGCAAACGATCTCGATGAGCTTTACCAGCGCTCCGACAACCATTCGTGCCCGTTCAGGAATGAGTTGTCCGTGATTGTCAGTTGTGCCGAGTCCGGGAGAGATGAAAATATTCGCATCATACGCGATGGTCGGGATAACGCCCATCTGCGTCAATCCGTCCTGGAAAAGATTCGAGCCGGCATACATATCTTCGATAGTAAATATCGGGATACCGAGTTTTCCGTCTTTCCAGCTATCTTCATAATTGATCTCGACCGTACCGGAGTTATAGCTTTTTTCGAACTTGAAGTATTTCTTAATACGTGAATCGATCTTACCGAATTCATCGACGACAATATCATAGAGATCGTCGACCGGTTTTGTAACTACGTCCGGATTGTCGCGCAGTACTTTCAGAGCGGCAACCTGGCCGGAGAGACCTTCTTTACCGGGATCCTGCGTCACATACCCGGCCTTGCCGTACGATGCTGTCGTTCCATATCTGTTGCCGTGCATACCTAACGCGCGGCGAATATTCACAAGAACATCTTCCTTGCCGATGATTAAGCCGCTTGTCGGTGAACCTGTTGCTTTGTCCATGCTATATATCATAACATCGGCACCGATTTTTTTAATGTTTGTACCGATAAACGGAAGACCCCATGCATTGTCGATGATGTACGGTACGTTATAGGATTGAGCGATGCGCGCTATGCCCTTCAGAAGTTTTGGGGTTCCGTCGGAATCTTTTTCGCCATAGCCGTAGCCGGTTGTATCGTAGCCGAGAGATGAAAATCCTGTGAGCAATGTTTCATGTCTTTTTGCGATTTTCTCTATTTCGTCTATTGATGCATCCGCCTGTACATTTTTCAATAAAGGCACGGGATGATACTTAATCCCGTGAACCGGATATTCTGCACCGGCAAGCGGAACCAATACAGTATCGAGATTCGCCATACGTTTTGCGTAAAACCCGAATTCACCCGCAGTACTTCCGCGATCAGCAAGAATATCTTTATACTTCGGCGGAAAAGGGCGGCCGTAGGATGCCTGGTGATGCGTATGGCGCTCGAGGGGTGCGATGTACCGGGTACGGTAATTATCTCCGCGCCCCTGCATCGGCGGGGTGACGAGCGTATCGAAACTGACCCACAATCCGGCTTCACAGGTATTCACGGGAGCGGCATCGTAATCGTCGCCGTACATTTCCTGTATTAACTCTCTTATTTGATCGACATACACTGCAAGCGGAACGACTTTCTTTGATTCTTTAGCCATTACTTTTTCGATATCTTCCCGCAGCGGTGCCGGACAGCCGGAAATTGCACCGGTTAAACCAAACGCTCCTTTTAACTCCGCGGGAATTTTCAATGCATCGGCAGCTTTCTTTGCCTCTTCGTATATTTTCGGCGTCGCCATTTGCAGTCTTTTATACATTTGAAATTTAAAATCTGGTTTTGACATTTTTATCTCCACAAGTATTTGGGTTATAATTATTTTGCAATACCTTTAACAATAATATCATCACCGAGGCACATACCAAGTTCTTTTCCTGATTTTCTCGTTGTCATTGTCAGGATTGTATTCTGGTGATTGGGCATATGTGTATCGTCAAAGCCGGCAATTTTTCCGATGACCTCATCGTTCCAGATCACTTCATCGCCGGCAACAAGTATTCCTCCATTCTGCAGCTCTACAAAACCGAGATATGCGATTGCGTTCACATCGTTACCCGGCCGAGTATTTGGATCGTCGGTACCGATAAGTTCAATTATAGATCCTTGTGTAAATGCCCGTGAGATCGGGCGAATAAGATTCAAAGCACGATTTTCAAGACTTCCATCGAGAACAACAACAATTTTGGTATGTATATCAATTTTACTATGATAAAAACTTCTGTCGACAAGGTTACGGGCATACGGATCCGTCATACAAGCTCCTATACCAGCTTTTCGATGAGCACTTCTTTCTCCTCACGCAGCAGATCAATAACTGGAATTTCTATCATAGTATAACAACCGGGTTGCTGCTTG
>SKXH01000026.1 GCA_007128495.1 Bacteroidota bacterium | reverse complement strand
GTTTCTTCATCCACTCTGCATTTTTTTTCTTAAAGTAATAAAGCACGCCGATACCGTAATACCCGAAAATAGTTACCATACCGATGAGAAATCCCAGCGGATGTACCGTCCCGTCGATAGTCCGGGTTGGAACCCCGAACACCTCCGGCCAATGCCAGCTCGCCATTGCAACGATCTTATGAGGATCCCACTCCTGCCATGGCCAGAAGAAATTCCAACCGGGACCGCGGAAGAATGTTCCGAGCACAATGAGCACGATCCATAATATGAGAAAACCGAAAGAAAAGACCGTGATGGCAAACTTACGTTCCTTGAATGTATAATACCCATTCCCTTTCGGATTAAAATCGACGTACGGAATAATTACCAAACCCACTATGATGAGCGTCGGAAGCACAACGCCCGCTATCCACGCATCAAAATACACAAGCATTTCCTGCAAACCGAGAAAGTACCACGGCGCTTTCGACGGGTTCGGCGTAATCGAGGGATTTGCCGGTTCTTCAAGCGGGGCATCCAGCACTACGGACCACACGGTAAGGAGCGCCATCACGCCGAGTGCTCCGAGAAATTCTATCCGGACAAGATACGGCCACGTTTGAACCTTATCGCTTTGCTCGGCTTCGCGAGGCGTACCGCGTTTATCATTTTCCCGCATCTGCTTGAACGCAGCATAGCAGCAAATAAATACAAGCACAAACATTACTATTGTTGCAAAGTTATCAGACGGGGTTACGATGCGATATAATAGTTGCTCCATAGGTTTTTTGTTTTGTGTTTAGTAAGTCTGTTATTATCGGTTAACTTCTGTTAATAATTGATATTTTGATAAAATATTAGTTTTTCATAAGGTGCCACATCGTTCGCCAGCAACCGAAAGTAACTGTAATTAACCATTATGAACCACTCTTAACCGTCACGATTGATTCGGCCCCGATATACCTCCGTCCTTTCTCACCCGCCAGAAGTGAACCGCCATAAAGATTGCGATGGCTATCGGCAGAAAGATGCAGTGCAGCACATAAAATCGTATCAACGCCGCCGGTCCTACCTGTGTACCGCCGAGTAATAAGAACCTTACATCGTTATCCATCCTCACGCCGATCATTTCGCTGAACGGTCCTTCGTGACCGAGCAGCGGCGTTGCGGCAGCCATATTCGTACCGACAGTAACAGCCCACAATGCCAACTGATCCCACGGTAAAAGATAACCGGTAAAACTTAATAGGAACGTTAACAATAAAAGTACAACGCCGATAACCCAGTTAAATTGCCGCGGGGGTTTGTATGAACCGGTAAGAAATACCCGGAACATATGCAGCATTACCGTTATGACCATACCGTGTGCAGCCCACCGGTGCATGTTGCGCATCAACGGACCGAAAGGTACATCGTTCATGAGGTATTTCATATCGTCGTATGCGTATTCACCGGCAGGACGATAATAGAACATAAGAATTACACCGGTCACGGTAAGCACAATAAACAGGAAAAATGTAATACCACCCATTCCCCATGTATAGCGTAAATTCACGCCGTGACGGGGAAGGCGAACCGGATGAAGATGCAGCCAGACATTGTCGAGTATCTGAAGCGCACGGTTACGCTGAGTATCTTTGTAATCGTGGCGGAAGATAGACTTATACACATCCGACTTCCGGAATTTTTCCATTAAGTTACTGAACATAGAAAGCTCCTGTTAAGGATGAAACGAAACCATATTAATTACGTATAGTCGAGGAATGCACCCTGTTCAGCCCATTGTCCTAATTCTTCACGGTACCGGATACCCCGATCGATCACGATGACACCATCTTCCATCATAATATGCAATCTTTCAAGAGGACGTGGCGCGGGACCCTCAAAATTAATACCCTCTCGAGTAAAACCGCTGCCGTGGCATGGACATTTAAACTGGCCTTCGGCATCGAGCCAGCGGGGGGTACAGCCGAGATGTGTGCATACCGCGTGGAGCGCATAAATACCCGCACGCGTTCGAACAACCCATACACGGTACTGCTCCATCCACCGTGTATCGACCTCCCCGATCACATAATCGTCCGGGGTGCCGGCGCGAAAGGCCGTGGGTGGTTCAAATAAAACACGCGGAAAAAGATAACGTAGAAATCCGATTGTAGCCGTAGCTATAAATCCGAGGAATGCAAGCCATCCGGCAAACGTAAACGCATTGCGGCGGTTCATCCGCCAGATGCCCTGATCATCTGCAGGCGGTTTGTCTTGTTTTGCTTTTCGAGGGCGTACTTTTTTTTGTTGCTGTTTTGAATCCTGTGCTTCTGCTTTTTGTTCTTCCTGCTTCGTCTTCCCTACATCGTTATTTTCCTTTTCGTTTGACATAGGTTCCTTGGTGACTGTTTTTTTGAGCGATTACGGTAATTATCTGTATTTTGCATGTACCGCTTGGTTTCGTTTCCGGGAGTGTTCGGATGGTATAAAAAATAATAAGACGTACCCGTTACATATGGTACGTCAAATTTAATACAGCCAGTCGTAAAGAAATTTACAGTCATCTGATTATAATTCTATCAGATTATAGTTAATAATATTAAACAGGATTTTTGTTATTTAGCACTCTACCTGTTTTTTGGGCTTCAGGTATTAAACCAAATATAAACATCTGAAGTTCAAATGTCAACAACTTTTTTTTGAAAACTAACCTTTTTGAGTCTGAATTTCGTTCTTGCGAATACATATATAAAAGAGTATATTGGAGTGTTTATTGATTTTTTCATTTAAAAAAATACTCGAAAGTTTATGAATTCTATACCGTTTGAAGATATCCCATCGACTTTTAACTCAACAAGTAATCTCTATCGCACCTATATCAGTAACTTCGACCACGTTCAAAATTTTTATAATGCATCATTTAAAAATATTTCCGGTAATAAAGAATTGCTGGAAAGCATACAAAAACGGCATGTCGACCGGTCGCACGTTGCAGCGATTCTTGAAGAACAGCAAATCCGTTTCGAGACCGGTAAAGATTCGGAAGCAAACGCTGTGTTATTGGAACAGGATACAACGTATGCGATTGTTACCGGCCAGCAAGTGGGTATTCTCGGCGGACCTTTATATACAATTTACAAGATCATCACCGCATTAAAACTTGCCGAAAAACTCAACAACCAACTCCCCGGTTATAAATTTGTACCGGTGTTTTACCTTGAATCCGAGGATCATGATTATGATGAGATGAGTTCCGTTACGTTCATAAACGGCAGGAACGAATTGCAGTCACTCCAATATTTTCCCGAAGGCAAGCCGTTCGAAAAAAATCCCGGGGCGGTGGGTTCGATCGTTTTTGATAATGAGATCGAGTCGTTTCTGAGTTCAATTGAAAAGAACTTGCAGCCGACCGATTTCCGGGCAAGTGTTATGGAGCAGCTCCGGCGCGCCTATAAACCGGGTGTCGACTTTGCAACGGCATTTGCTGCATATATCAACAGCTTGATCCCCAATTCGGGACTTGTTATACTTGATCCCCGCGACCGTGCTTTGAAAAACCTCGTGAAACCGCTGCTCCAAAAAGAACTCCAAACACACCCGAAAACTTCCGAGATCGTTATACAACGGTCGGCGGTACTTGAAAAGAATTATCACGCACAGGTAAAGCCGCGGGCGGTCAATCTGTTTCTGCATTATCGCGGCGGAAGGTATCCCGTCGAACCGCGCAACACGGGGTACGGTTTGAAGGGCGCCCGGCAGCGGTACACGGATGAGGAAATGATATCGCTTGCAGAAAACCAGCCGGAGTTGTTCAGTCCGAATGTGGTGATGCGCCCGATCGTTCAGGATTATATTCTGCCGACATTCGCGTACGTCGGCGGTCCATCTGAGATAGCGTATTTTGCACAATTGAAGGATGCGTATAATCATTTCGAAGTTACGATGCCGGTTATCTATCCTCGTGCCTCTGCAACGATCATCGAGGAAAAAGTACAAAGGATAATAGATAAGTTCGATATATCGCCGTTCGATTTCTTTATGGATTTAGAACTTATGCAGAAAAATGTATCGTCAAAGTTATCCGATATAAAACTCAATGAAGTGTTTGAAAAAACAAATGAAAATATCGATGAGTGTTTAAAAGAGTTGCGGTACGCACTGCAGACGGTCGACCCGACACTCGCCGGTTCATATGAAAACGCGCGCAAAAAAATCGAATATCAGATAAATCGTCTTAAAGAGAAAGCATACAACGCCCAGCGAAAGAACTTCTCTACCGCTATGCAGCAATTAGAACGGGCTGCGATGCACGTCACCCCGAACGGCACATTCCAGGAACGAACCTTTCCGTTATTTCAATACTGCAATAAGTACAGCATTGAATTTGTACAATGGCTCTTTGATAAT
>SKXH01000093.1 GCA_007128495.1 Bacteroidota bacterium | reverse complement strand
TCGCATCGGAAGTTCGCAGCATTCGAATTTGTTTTTCATAATTGCTCCATTCATCGTATGGATATGCAAAAATACACCTGTCAAATCCGCGCGTAATAACAAATGTGTCGTTCGCCTCCGGGTTCAAATACTTGCGTAATTTTGCCGGGATGTTGATCCTTCCCTTATTATCAATTGAATGTACGAAGCTGCCTTTAAAGGCGGACATAATCAACCCGCATAGTGATTATTTGTTTTAATTCACCTTGTGAGTAATAAGGACTCCTCCCCTCGAAATGCGAACCGTGTGTTGAGACGGTTATCCCACTTATCAACAAATTACCCACAACCTCCCACAATCACCCACCAGATGCTTTAAATTTACCACTATTATTCAGAAAGTCAAGAGGAAAAGTAAAAAAAATAATGATTTACGGGGATTTTGGAAAACACAGAAATATAGGCGAATTTTCGCAGACCTCCACTTCTCACCACCCGCATCGTAATGTCGGGACAGGATATGCTTTATGTTGCATTATTTACGGATTTCATGTATAATTAAATTAATTAATAGGTTTCAATAACCTGCCTATTAATGGGGAGTTAAGAAATAAAATTGAAAGACACTCAATTTGCACACACTAAACATTTTCCTGGAATCATCCTTATGCAAAAAATTATAACAAGAGGAGCAATCACTCTATATCTTATAATGGGATTTTTTATTTTTTCCGCCTGCGATACGGGCCAAGAACCGATCGACGAGAACGAAGAAAATGGGCAAGAAATAGTCACACTGCATGTTGTCACAAATATGGAAGACGGTGAGGAAGGGTCTCTGCGACAACTGATCGAGGAAGCTGCGGCCGGTGATACTATTACATTTGATCCGGGTCTCGACGGCAAACCCATTATAATACAATCTGACCGCCTTCTAATTTCCGGAAGAACCCTCACCATCATCGGGAGGGGAACCGATAAAACTATCATAAGCGGAGATGGACGGTATGGCGTTTTTCAAATCGGAGAAACATTAGATTTGTTGCAGAATGTAACAATATCCGATCTGGCTATTATCGACGGTTATGCAGAAAGGGGAGCGGGGATTTATATAATCTCAGGAGATGTTACACTCGACAATCTTTTAATTTCAAATAACATCGCCGAAGTTATCGGCGGTGGAATCACAAATAATACCGCAAATGTGACCATTCAAAATAGCTCAATCAAGGATAACGTCGCTCCGACGCGGGCAGGAATCGCAAATAGCGGCAATATGGATATAATCCTGAGTGAGGTTGCGTATAATTATGCAAAAAAAGTTACAGCAACAGTCTCGATCGGTGGAGGAATATACAACAGTGGTTCATTAACTATTCGAAAGAGCTATATTCATAATAATATTGCAGATAACGGTGCAGGTATAGTAGCGGGTGTCGGCAATTTGCAGATGTATCACAGTACGATTGCATATAATACTGCTCACCGCGGCGGAGGGTTGATCGCGATGGAAGGTGGAAAAGCGTTTCTGGAAAATTGTACAATCTCAAAAAATGAAGCGACAGAATATGGCGGAGGTGTCGAAGCCCGCAACGGCTATATTACCATACATTTCTCAACCGTTGCAGACAATACACCGGATGACATTCATAGACGGCAGTTCGCAAGACGGGAACATTATCCCCAAATAAAAAACAGCTTAGTTGCCGGTTCTATTCCGTATTCCATAGACTCAAACGGTTATAATTTGTTTTCTCAGTCTGCTGACTGGAATCACGATACAGATATCGTATCCGAAGAGTTGTATACCGGCGAACTATCCGATAACGGAGGACATACATATACGATAGCATTACTTGAGGGAAGTCCTGCAATAGATGCTGCGGAACCATCGGCATCGCTGGAAGACGATCAACGGAATTATCATCGACCGGTCGACGGCGGCAGCGGTGAGCCGCTTCCCGATATCGGAGCTTTTGAATTCAACTCAGAACCGGCGGGAGATTAAATGCGAAATTTTATTTTATTCATTACGCTTATAACGATATTTCCGAATAAATCATCTTTCGCCGGCGCAAACGATGATCAATGGCATCATTATAATCCCGCGCATATCGGACCTTCCGGCGGTTCTGTTAATAAATTCGCGAACACAGATGAAAACCTGCTCTGGGTAGCAACTACCGGAGGACTTTCGCTCTACGATGGAATTCAATGGAAAACTTTAACGACTACGAATTCACCATTAACGGATTCATATATATACACAGTTCATGGCCGGGAGGATACGTTATGGATAGGTACGAGAAATGCTGTTATAAAGCATTATCATAATCAATGGATAGTATATGAAGGTGAGTCGTATCATCTCGATGATAAAGATGTAAGGACAATAAATACTGCACGTGACGGTACTTTGTGGATCGGAACCAATTCAGGAATTGTTACTTATGACGGCTCCTCGTGGAATCTGCTTACTCCATTGAATTCTCCTTTACCGGGTCTTGCTATCCGGGATATTGTAATCGATTCACTTGATAGATTATGGATAGGAACAAATGAAGGGATAGCAGTTATTGATGGTGATAAATGGATGATTATCGATCATACGAATTCTCCTCTCAATGAAAGAGGTGCACCGCTCATAAGATTCGATAGCCAAAATGCAGCCTGGATCGGTCAACGTTACACTATGTTCAGGTATTGGAATGGTCAGTGGGAAACATATCATATGTCGGATTTAGGATTTGTGAATAATTTTGTATACGACTTCGCTATCGATGAGAACGATGTACTCTGGATGGCCGGCAGCCAGGGAATAATAACGCATAAAAACAATGAATGGAATTTATTAGATATAAATATTTCTGAGTATTCCGGAAGTTCTACTGTCGTTTTTGTCGATAATCATAATGTAAAATGGTTCGGTTCGATGGGAGTTCTCAGATATGACGCCCCGGAGTGGACATATTTCACATACCAAAACACAGGATTTACCGGTTCCGAGGTAACCGCCATTGCAATCGAGAATGCGGACCGTATATACTTCGGGACAAAAACAAAGGGGTTTGTAGAATATATCGACGGTGTCTGGAAATTATATTATTCAATGAACTCCGATTTACCTTCAGACCGGATCACAACGCTCACACACGATCAAACCGGAATACTCTGGATCGGAACGGAATCGGACGGCATCATTCTATTTGACGGGGCGAAATGGTTTTTTTATACACAGGAGAACTCCTGTTTACCTTCGGACAATATTCGAGTACTGACCAATCATCCGACAGGTGGAATGCTGATCGGAAGCGATGCAGGCCTCACCTACTTTAATAAAAATAACCAGTGTGTAACGTATAACTACCAGAGTACCGGACTGCTCATAACGCGTGTCGAAGCGATTTCAATTGCCGGCGATCATACTTGGTGGGTAGGGACGGAATCGACCGGATTGTTTCATTTTTCGGGTGAGAGATGGACGTGGTTTAATACAGATAATTCGCATCTGCAATCGAACGAGATCAATGCCGTAATCGGGATATCGGAGAATCATGTATACATCGGTACAAACGGAGGATATTATGAGTATAAGAATGATCAATGGACAACATACCGTGAGATCAACTCCGACCTCCCAAGCAACAGGGTGAACGCTCTTGCACTGGATCAGAATGATATCATATGGATCGGGACGAGAAACGGGTTAGTTCGTTTCGACGGTTCCTCTATGGAGATTTTTACTGCTCAAAATTCCGGTTTAAACGGGAACGAAATAAGTGTAATTGCAACTGATGAACACAATAACAAATGGATCAGTGTGGTATGGGTATACGGTGTGTCTGTATATAACGAAGGCGGGGTCACAGAAGTTATCGACCGCCCGGAAACCGTACCACAGTCGTTTGCTCTCTATCAAAATTTCCCCAACCCTTTTAATGCCCGCACCACTATTCGATACAGCATCAGCGAACCGGGAATAGTACAACTTGAATTATTCGATTCCATCGGCAGATATATCAAAACATTTACCAATGAATATCAAACAACGGGAGACCATATAATTTATCTCGATGCGCAAGATCTACCATCGGGTGTGTATTACTACCGGCTCAGGATCGGTGATCAGAGCAAAACAAAACGATTTATTTTATTGAAATAATGTTTAAATAATAAAGGGAAGTACAAATGTCAATTATTATCCGCTGGATCATCAACGCGCTTGCGCTTATGCTGGTTGCGTATATATTACCGAATATCGAACTTGAAGGATTTTATATCGCACTCGTCACAGCGCTTATTCTCGGATTGATTAACGCCGTCATCCGTCCGTTTTTACTGCTTATCACATTACCGATAAATATTCTGACACTCGGATTATTTACCTTTGTCCTCAATGCCCTTTTGTTCTGGTT
>SKXH01000188.1 GCA_007128495.1 Bacteroidota bacterium | reverse complement strand
TATAGTTATTTTTTGATTTCCTTTAAAAACCGTTGTGTAGCTTCTGCAGGGTCGGGATCGCAGCAGATAGCACTGATAACGGCTATACCATGGATTCCGCTTGCAAACAATTCTTTCACATGATTCAGTTTGATCCCGCCGATGGCTACTACCGGGATGGGAGATCGGTCAACAACCTCTTTCATAAAGGAAATGCCCTTGGGTTTTCCCGGATTTTCTTTTGACATAGTGCCGAAAACCGGTCCGAATCCAACGTAGTCGGCGCCGCCGTCGATTACTTTACGCAATTCATCAAAATCTGTAGCGCTTCCTCCCATCAGTTTATGATCACCCAATAGTTTTCGCGCAACAGGAAGCGGTATATCAGACTGCCCGAGATGTACTCCGTCTGCATCGACCGCAAGCGCTATGTCTATCCGGTCGTCAACGATCATAGTAACGTTCGCATCACGGCATAATTGCATAATAGTTTCTGCATTACGAAACATATCGAGCGAAGAACCTTTTTTCTGCCTGAATTGTATTGTGTCCGCACCGCCGTCGATTGCCATACGTGCAAGGTCAGGGTGTGAAAATTTATTTTGCACGATGGTGTCTGTCAGTACGTGTAACCGTCCGATATTCTTTTTCATAGTTTAGAGCACAACAAGTTGTTCTTTATATTGACCGACTGTTTCAGAAATATTGGTTGACTGCATAATGGCAGAGATAACTGCAACACCGTGTGCACCTGCTTCGATGCACATTCGTGTTCGGTCGGGAGTAATACCGCCGACAGCGAACACAGGTATTGATACATTTTTTGTTACAGTAGTGATTGATTGTATGCCGGCCGGTTCCTGTAACTCCGGTTTGCTTTGTGTTTTGAAAATGGTACCGTATACAAGAAAATCTGCGCCGGCATTCTGTGCTGAAACCGCCCCTTCGGGAGAGTGGATGCTGGCACCGATTAAGGTGGCGGGAGTAACCAGTTGCCGCACGTAAGATATCGGAATTGATGATTCGCGTAAATGTACGCCTTCCGTCCCGACGGCACGTGCGACGTCAACACGGTCGTTGATAAATAAAAACGCATCATAGTTTTGGGTTATGGTATGAATGCGCCGGGCGAGTTCAAATAGTTCTCGTGCATCGAGGCCGGGCTCGCGAAGCTGCACCGCCCGTACTCCTGCTGAACAAGCTTCTTCGACGGTTTCTTCAAGCGTATAATTACCGGTTAGTTTCCGGTCGGTAATAAGATACAGTGTGAAATCGATCATTCTGTCGTGCTTGTCGATATGAGACCTTCGAGTGGACTCGATGCTTTCGCATATAATTTGCGCGGGATTCTTCCGGCTTCGTATGCCAGGCGCCCCGATTCAACCGCAAGTTTAATTGCGTGTGCCATCTTCACCGGATGTTGCGCACCGGCAATAGCGGAATTAAGCAAGATACCGTCACAGCCAAGCTCCATAGCGATGGATGCATCGGACGCGGTACCGACACCCGCATCAACGATCAGCGGTACATCCACCATATCCCGGATAATCATAATATTGTACGGGTTACGGATCCCCATTCCCGAGCCGATCGGTGCACCGAGCGGCATGACCGCGGCACATCCCATATCGGCAAGTCGTTTGCATGTGACTGGATCGTCGTTGCAGTAGGGAAGCACCGTGAATCCATCGTCAAGAAGCTTTTCTGTCGCTTTGATTAATTCCGGAATATCGGGAAACAACGTTTCATCATCGCCGATAACCTCAAGTTTAATCATGGAGGTACCGAGTGCTTCGCGCGCAAGCTGTGCCGTCAGAATAGCTTCCTTTGCCGTATAGCATCCTGCGGTATTCGGAAGAACATCGAATTTATCTTTAACAAGATTAAGTAATGATTCTTCGGAATCGTCTTCCAGATTAACTCTTCGAATCGCGACCGTTACCAGTTGAGTGCCGCTTGCTTCAAGCGCTTTTAACATAATATCCGGATTCGGATACTGTGCCGTTCCAACTATTAGTCGTGATTGTAATACTTTGTCGCCGAATTTAAGTTCGTTCATATAGTATAGGTTCTTAGTTTAGTGGTGTATGTTTTTTCTCAGTTTCATCCAGCATAATCTCGTTGTGTTAAACCTCCCTGCACCGCGCGTACTATCTCGATCCGTGCACCTTCTTCGAGTTTTTTCGATGACCAATCCGAATTCGGTACAACGTCATCATTCAGGGCAACTGCAACACCTTTATCCTCTTTTGAGATTCGTTTTGTTTTGAGGAATTCCTCAAGTGTTACATTATCTTCAATCGTTTCCTGTTCACCGTTTACATATATCTTCATTGCTTAAACCTTAACAAAGAGAATGGTTCAATGAGTTCAGATGATTTGCCATTAATAATAATATTTGTCATTTCATATGCCGTTACCGGTGTTAACAATATTCCATGCCGGAAATGTCCCGTCGCAATATACAAACCTCCGACAGATGTATCGCTGATGATCGGTTCATTATCCCGGCTTGATGGTCTGAATCCGACATTTATCTCTTCAAGCGGGAGATCGTAGATGCCCGGTACCGCTTCCCACGCCTCCTCGAGAATAAATTTGACACCGCCGGCCGTGGGATATGATTCGAAGCCCTTCTCTTCTACCGTTGCACCGACGATCAATCGCCCGTCTTTTTTAGGAGCGAAATAAACTTTTTGTGAACGAAGGACTTTCTGCAGGGTAAATTCTTTCGTCATCCGCAGAGTCAGTATCTGTCCCTTTACCGGTCTGACGGGCGGACGAACATCTTCGGGTAAGCCCTTCATATCCCGTGCCCACGCTCCGTTTGCCAGTACAACCTTGCGGTATGTTTTGCTTTCGCCGTTAACGAAGATACCGGTGATCGTGTTGTCGGATACAGAAACCGATTCAACGGGAGTATGCTCGTGTATAGTTCCGCCCCGTTTTTTCACTGCTTCGATTAAAGCGAGGATGAGGTTCCGGTTATCAACCTGATAATCGTTCGGTATCCAGACAGCCGATTTGATTGCGGGGGAGAGTTCGGGTTCCCGTTCACGGGCTTCCGAACCGGTGAGCCACTCTACCGGCAGCTCAATTTTTTTCCGGAATTCATACAAGCGCCGTAAGTGTTCCGCCTGATCGCGGTCGACTGCTATCATCATCGTGCCTTCGGTCCGGAAATCTATGTCGATGCCGGAATCTTCTTTCAGTTCATCGGCGAACTTCGGGAATTGTTTGATGCTTTCGAGGTTCAGGTTTAATAAATCCATCTCCTCGAATCCCGCTTCCGATACCGGAGCAAGCATACCGGCCGATACCCAGCTTGCGCTTTTTCCCGCCTCTTTACTTTCAAAAATTTCAACTTGTTTTCCATGTCGCAGCAGTTGCCATCCGATAGAGAGACCGATCACACCGCCGCCTATAATTGCTATTGCATTGTCATTCATATTAATTAAAAATATCCATTTGTTTATTGCCGCTTCGTTTGAACCGTGTTGTATCGAGATCGATTTTTTCCGTGTTCAAGCCGAGCCGGCTTGCAGATGTTTTGAATAATTGTTCTATATTTTGTGCAATGGTACCGGTTCCCCTGAGCCGTTGTCCGAACATCGAGCAGCTTAACTCACCGTCGCGTACCTGTTTGATCCGGTTTATTATTTTGTTTGCTTTGAGGGGGTATGTCCGTTGAATCCAATCGGTGAAAAGTCCTTTCACCTGATAAGGAAGCCGCAGCATAATGTATCCCGCAAACAGTGCCCCCGCCTCTTTGGCACTCTTTAATATAATGGGAATTTCCTCGTCATTCAAACCGGGTATCACCGGTGCCACATTTACACCGACCGGTATGTTGTTCTTTACCAGTTCTTCGATCGCCTTCAGTCTTTTGTGTGGTGCGGAAGTTCGGGGTTCCATGTTTTTTGCAACATCCGAATCAAGCGAGGTGATGCTCACCATCACGACGGTCAAGTTTTCCTGCGCAAGATCTGCAAGAATATCGGCATCGCGGGTGATAAGAAAGTTCTTGGTGATGATCGATACGGGGTTACGGTGTTCCCTGAATACCTCAAGGCATTTGCGTGTTATTTTCAAATGACGCTCAACCGGCTGGTAACAATCCGTATTTCCGGAGAGGCAGACTACCTGCGGCTTCCATGCCCGGGATGAAAATTGCTTCCGTAACAGATCGGCGGCATTCTCCTTTACCATTATTTTGGTCTCAAAATCCAGCCCCGACGAAAAACCGAGATATTCATGCGATGGCCGCGCGTAGCAGTAAATACACCCGTGTTCACAACCCCGGTATGGATTGATACTGTAGCGGAACGGCAGGTCGGGACTCTCGTTCCCGGCCAGGATCGACTTGCTGTTGTCGAGCAGAAACTGCGTGGGGATTTTACGTTCCTCGCCCTCATCGC
>SKXH01000124.1 GCA_007128495.1 Bacteroidota bacterium | reverse complement strand
GTCAGCGCCTGGGTGTCGGTGATGCGCGGGTGCGATAAGTTCTGTACTTTTTGCGTAGTTCCGTATACGCGCGGCCGGGAGCGGAGCCGGACGTTACACGGTGTCGTCCAGGAAGTTGAGAAGCTGGCCGGAAGAGGATTCCGCGAAGTTACGCTGCTCGGTCAAAATGTAAACTCATATCGCGACGGCGATCTCGATTTTGCCGACCTCCTGATGTCGGTTGCACGTATCGATCCAAAGCTGCGGGTCAGATTTACCACTTCTCATCCGCAGGATATGTCTGATAAGTTAATTAACTCGATCGCCGAATACGAAAACATCTGTGCATATATACATCTGCCGGTGCAGTCGGGTTCCGATCGTATACTCACCCTGATGAACCGTACCTACACGATCGATCATTATATGAAGCTGGTTGATAAGATTAAATCAACGATTCCGGGCGTCGCACTATCGACCGATATTATTGCCGGTTTCCCGACCGAGAACGATGAAGATCACCGGAAGACGCTCGATGTTATCAGGGAAGTCCGCTATGACGGTGCATTTATGTTCAAATACTCGCCGCGCGAAAATACCAAAGCGTGGAATATGGGAGATGACGTTCCCGACGATGTCAAGACACAGCGCCTCAACGAGATAATTCACCTGCAGCGTTCGATATCGCTCGATATTAATAAACAGATGATCGGGAAACACGTTGAAGTTCTGGTCGAAGGTACGAGTAAAAAATCCGATACGGAGTTTATGGGAAGAACCGATACGAATAAAACGGTTATCGTTCCGGAAGGTGATTATAAACCCGGAGATTATATCACGGTGAAAATACACGATGCAAATGCCGCGACCCTCTTCGGCCACGTGGTTACACAAGAGGGATGGGTTGATGTGCGTATTGCAGTGGAAGCATAGTTTTTTAGATTAACCAAAATGGAGATAAAGTTATGAAGAGGGCAATAAGTTTTTTGGTTATATTCATGGTAACGGCGACTGCACTTGCGCAGGAAGGACCGGATATTTCTTCGCGGCTTGAAAAAATTTATCGAGGCGACGTTGAGAGCGTCAGAGAAGAATTGCCATCGCTGCTGAGCAGGTATCAGAACCATCCCGGTGTATTATATTTGCAGGGAATGCTCACGACCGACGGACCGGAGGCGGTAAAGATTTTTCAAAGCATAGTCGATAACTTTCCGGAGAGCGAGTGGGCGGATGACGCTCTGTACCGTGTGTATCAATATTATTATTCTGTCGGATTGTATCGTACCGCTCAGGAAAAACTCGACCGTCTAAAACGTGAGTATCCGCAGTCGCGGTATGCGTTCGGCCAGGGGCCCCGTTTCGACCGGCAGGATGAAATTACCGAAGCGGAACTCGAAGAGCCGGTACAAACGGCCGACCGTGAGCGGGAACAACCGGATAGACGGGAGATATCGGCAGATCAATACCCGTACGCATTGCAGGTGGGCGCGTTCAGTACCTATGAAAATGCAATGCGCCAGCGCGATATGTTGAAAGATATCGACGAACCGGTTGAGATCACCACCCGAATGCAGGGGGGACAGACGTTATATCTGGTATGGGTAGGCGCATTTCAATCACGGGATCAAGCCGCCGACTTCGGACGTCAGTTACGTCAGGATTATAACATCGAAACAATGATTGTCGGTAGATAATCATACGAACAACGAGAATGCAACAATATAGTATAGAAGACATATGCGAGCGGTTCGGCATCATCGCCGAATCTATGGAGATGCGCGAGGTATTGCACGTAGTGCAGCAAGTTGCTGCATCCGATATCACCGTATTGATCACCGGTGAGAGCGGTTCGGGTAAAGAAATAATTGCCACAACAATACACAAACTCAGTCACCGGGCCGATAAAGAGATGATATCGGTGAATTGCGGCGCAATACCCGAAGGGATCATCGAGAGCGAATTGTTCGGCCATGAAAAAGGTGCCTTTACCAGCGCAAGCGATCAGCGAAAGGGGTATTTTGAGCTTGCCGATAAAGGGACTATTTTCCTGGACGAGATCGGAGAGCTGCCCCTCCAGACACAGGTAAAGTTCCTGCGTGTTTTGGAAAACGGGGAGTTCATGCGAGTCGGAGGCGGACAGCCGCGGAAGGTCGATGTCAGGGTGATTGCGGCGACCAATAAAAATATCGAAGAGGAAGTGAGCGCAAAGCGGTTCCGGGAGGATCTGTACTATCGGTTACGTTCGATCAATATACGCATACCGCCGCTTCGTGAGCGTCAGGATGATATAGTTCCCCTGGTAAAAAAATTTGCCGGCGAGTTTGTTCAATCATCGAAAATGAGCTACGGCGGTTTTTCAGCCCATGCGATGGATGTACTGATCGGCTACGAGTGGCCCGGTAACGTCAGGGAACTGAGAAATGTTGTCGAGAGTTTGATAGTGCTCGAACCCGGCCGCGAAATACAGGCGGAAGACGTACGGCGGTTTTTATCGAAGATGCATCGTTCTAATGTATCGAGCAATTACAGCGATAATGTACATCTGCCTGTCCATCTTCATAAATCGAGCGAACAAGCAGAGCGTGAGCTTATTTATCGGGCATTGCTTGAAATGAGAAACGATATTCTTGAACTTAAAGATTTCCTGATGAATCGTAATAATGAACCGCACCGCGTTCACCTTTTGCCTCCATCGGCGCAGAATGTGCACGACCGGAATGTAAAAAATGAGATGATCGAGGAATTGCCATCGATCGAGGAGATGGAGAAATCGTTGATCAATGAAGCGCTTCGCCGTACTGGTGGACGCAGGCGTGAAGCGGCGCACGCATTGCAAATAAGCGAACGAACATTATACAGAAAAATTAAGGAGTACGGGTTATGAACTGGTTGAAGGGATTGATAGCGATGGCGTTGGCAGCGGGGTTGTCCGGCTGTGCCGGTTGTCCGTATTCATTTACCGGCGCTTCGGTGCCTCCCCATATAGAAACGGTTGCCATACCGATGTTCGATGACCGCAGCGGTTTCGGCGATCCACAACTCCGGGAAGTATTAACCAGCGAGGTTACACAGCGTTTTGAAAGTGACGGTAACCTACGAATCGCCGAGCGGGGTGATTCAGATTCGATACTTGAAGGTATCATTACACGGGTGACCGACGAAATATCGGTGGTCGAAGGGCAGCAGGCGGGCCGTGCGTCGGTGCGGCGTATTACGATCTCCGTACAGATAACGTGGCAGGATGTCGTCAACCGTGAGGTGGTATTTGAAAATACGGTGAGCAACTGGGGTGAATATGACACGGCCACCGGCGGTCCGGCGCAGCGGGAGGTAGGAATTTCCGAGGCGGTACGAAAACTGTCTGAAGATATCTTACTCGCAACCGTTGCCCGGTGGTAACGATTGTGAAAAATAATACCATATGGAAAACCACAATTCAGAAATCGAAGTATTAGAAGCACAGCTTCGCGAGAATCCCGATTCTCCGGTGTTCGCACGGCTTGCTTCGTTGTATGTCGAGTCGGGTGAATATCTCCACGCGCTTGCTTTGTGTGATCGCGGTACGACAATCTACCCGGAATATGCAACCGGATATTTACTGCGGGCGAATGCCTTATACCGTATCGGGAAATATGAAGAAGCTGCCGAGAATTATAAGAAAGTTCTGGAGATCTTGCCCCGTTGTACCTTTGCACTAAACCGGTTGGTAGAACTGCAGAAGAGGACCGTTAAAGAAGGTCGCAAGCACGAAGGTAAAGCCGACCCTGACGATAGCACCGAACAGGGGTCGATCGCAAATATAGCCGAACGGTTAAAGAGATATAAACCTGTCCGATCGCAGACAGACGATGTACAGGAAGAACCGGATGAGGATGATTTTACCGCTGAGAATGATAAGAAGGAGGAAACCCTGCCGATTGTCTCCGAAACGCTTGCATCAATTTTCTTTAAACAAAAGCAATACGAAAAAGCGATCGAAGCGTATCGACAGCTCATTAAACGAACACCCGGGAAGGCGGATATTTATCACTCCAAAATAAAAGAAGTTCAGGAGGCAAAAGAAAACGACGCGTGATCGTTATGCTGACTTTTGTGCCTGTTCCTGAAGTGAGTTTGTATATTGAGTGAGTTTCCGTTTCTTGTTAGATGCGTTGTTTTTGTGAATCAATCCCTTGCTGGCGTATTTATCTAATAATGCCGTCGTTTGTTTCAGGATCGGTTCCGCTTCCTCTTTGGTCTTCGCCGAACGAACTCTCTTTATCATCGTTCTGAGCTGCGAAAGTTGTGCTTTATTTCGTTCGTTCCGTCTTTTGGACTGCCTGATCCGTTTGATCGCTGACTTATGTTGTGCCATATTCTACCTTATTTTAAAAAATATTATATCTCCTGTTTTTCAGAAACTATTAATTTAGTATATTTTATTCATATAATCAAGATGCAGATAGGACATAGGTATGATCAAACGAGGTGTTGT
>SKXH01000270.1 GCA_007128495.1 Bacteroidota bacterium | reverse complement strand
TCTGCAAGTGAAAGATTCCCCTTCCGGTCGACGGTTGCAATATCGTCTTCTATAAGATCTGCCATCACGGCAAAAGCGATCGTATCCTGCTCGGAGAACATCAACCCGACATCGCACCGCGCGGTGCTGATCCCTCCCGTTTTGTGTGCGAAGACAACGTCGGGATCTTCCGCACGAATATACCGCGGCGAAATATATGTCCATTGCTGGTCTTTGTGAATTTCAATGATCTCCGCGGATGCTTCGGGTGATATAACCGTTCCTTCTGATAGCATACGCATCAGGTGTGCCATTTCGCGTGGTGTGGTCGCGCCGATACCGTATCTGCGGGCGAATTCGGTATCCTTCCTTGTATCGAAGCCGAAAGGTTTATTCAGCATTTCCGTATGTTCGAGTCCGAGTGCGCGCATCGTATTGTTTACCGAATCGAGTTGTGTATCGTGATGCGGGCCGAGTTGATCGAATACGAGATTGGTAGCCGCATTATCGCTGTAAATGATCATCAGGATAGCGGCATCATGGAGCAGCACATCCTGCGGAACGGTAAGATAGCGCAGCACGCCGCTTCCGGCATAGACCTTCGTAGAGTCGAATCGGATAACGTTGTCTTTATTCAGGTAACCTTTTTCATATTGACGGTACAGTTCAACGAGAAGGGGCGTTTTGATCACCGATGCCGTCGGAAAGAGCGTATCGGCTTGATAATAGATCTCATCACCTGTTGTAAGATTTATTCCCGCGACCCCGATGCGTAGATCGTACTCCCGCTCGATCGTTTCAAATACATAGTTGTCGTTACCGGTTTCACATCCGGTTAATAAAAGTACAATACCAATAATGTAAAAAAAAGATTTCATTGTTGTGATCCTGCCGTTGGTTTCTCAAAATATAGTTTGCCGGGGTATAATAATCATTTTTGGAGTAAGGTACAAAATATCACGCCCCGTGAAGATGAAACTCATTCATTCATTGATTTATTTTTAAAATTATCGTATGTTATTATTAGAATATACACACACTGGAATTTCTTTACCAGCCGGAGAACCACGTATATAGTTTAATTCCCCATGTATTTTTCTCTTCTATATAATTTCCAACCGCATATGAAAAAAGGAGTAACCTATGAGCTCGAAGAAGGAAGCATTAGAATACCATAGTCAGGGACGCCGCGGTAAAATCGAGGTAGTTCCCACAAAACCATGTTCCACCCAGCGTGATCTTTCACTCGCATATACACCCGGTGTTGCTGAACCGTGCCGTGAAATACACAAGAATCCCGACGATGCGTTTACCTATACGGCGCGCGGTAATCTTGTGGCGGTGGTCTCCAACGGAACCGCCGTACTCGGTCTCGGCAATATAGGCGCGCTTGCCGGTAAACCTGTTATGGAGGGTAAAGGAGTATTGTTCAAGCGTTTCGCCGATATCGATGTGTTCGATATCGAGATCGATACTGAAGATAAAGATGAGATCGTGAAAACGGTAAAACTACTCGAACCGACCTTCGGCGGGATCAACCTTGAAGATATCAAGGCCCCCGAATGTTTTTACATCGAGGAAAAATTAAAGGAGATGATGGATATCCCGGTCTTCCATGACGATCAACATGGTACCGCCATTATCTCGGGTGCCGCGTTGCTCAATGCAGTTGAACTTGCCGGAAAGAAACTCAAG
The DNA here is from genome assembly GCA_007128495.1 of Bacteroidota bacterium. GTDB lineage: Bacteria > Bacteroidota > Ignavibacteria > T3Sed10-11 > T3Sed10-11 > T3Sed10-11. Next base: position 2,786 of record SKXH01000270.1, on the reverse strand, counting down.
GACGTCAAGGTCGTGTTTAACGGTGCCGGTGCATCGGGTATCGCGTGTGCGAAGTTCTACGTAAGTCTCGGCGTGAATCAGAAAAATATTATTTTGTGCGACAGCAAAGGAGTTGTTTACAAAGGAAGAAAAGAGGGTATGAACCCATACAAAGAGGAGTTTGCCGTCGATACAAAATTACGTACACTTGAAGAAGCGATGAAAGGTGCCGATGTGTTTGTCGGCCTGTCGCAGGGTAATGTTGTTTCGCAGGAGATGGTGAAGTCTATGGCAGATAGACCGATTGTTTTTGCGATGGCAAATCCCGATCCGGAGATCACGTACGACGATGCTATTGCCGCACGTCCGGATATTATTATGGCAACCGGTCGTTCGGATTTCCCGAATCAGGTGAACAACGTTCTCGGTTTTCCGTTTATCTTCCGCGGTGCGCTCGATGTACGTGCCCGCGCGATAAACGAGGAAATGAAACTTGCCGCCGCCTATGCACTTGCAGATCTCGCGAAGCAGGATGTTCCCGATACAGTGAGCAAGGCATACGGTGTGGAACATTTTCGATTCGGGCCGGAATACATTATTCCCAAACCGGTAGATTATCGCGTGCTGCTTTACGTAGCCCCGGCGGTTGCGAAAGCGGCTATCGATACCGGAGTTGCACGTGTTCAGGTCGATATGGAGCGCTACCGGGATAAACTCGAACAAAGTCTCGGTAAATCACGTCAAGTCATGCGGATGATGATCAACAAGGCGGGACTTAATCCGAAACGAATCGTATTCCCCGAAGGGATAAATGGAAAAATTCTCCGGGCAAGCCACATCATTCGTGAGGAAAATATAGGATATCCGATCCTGCTGGGCAAAGAGGAGAATGTTCGTGAAGCGGCCGCAGAATTGGATGTCGACCTGGAACAATCGGAGATTGTGCATCCGACGACATCTCCGAAGTTCGAAGAATATGTCGAAGAGTTATATAAACTCAGACAGCGGAAAGGTATCACCCGCGAAGAAGCCCGTCAGCTTATGCGTACACCGACAGTGTATGGTGCGATGATGGTGCGGATGGGCGATGCCGATGCACTCGTTTCGGGTGTTACCATGCACTATCCGGAAACCATTCGTCCGGCATTACAGATCGTCGGGATTCGTGAAAACGTCTCGAAAGTGTCGGGCTTGTATATCATGGTGATAAAGAATGATATCTACTTCTTTGCTGATGCAACCGTTAATATCGAGCCGACCGATGAGGAGCTTGCCGAGATAGCTATTATGTCGGCAGCGATGGCGCGGCGTTTCGATATTGAGCCGCGTGTGGCGATGCTGTCATTTTCGAACTTCGGCAGTGCCCGTCATCATCTTGTCGATAAAGTACAGCGGGCAACAAAGATCGTGAAGCAGCGTGCACCGGAGTTGATCGTCGACGGAGAGATGCAGGCAGATACCGCGATCGTGCCGGAGCTGTTGAATGAGATCTATCCGTTCAATACGTTGAACGGGAGTGCAAATGTGCTTGTGTTCCCCGACCTCGAAGCGGGCAACGTTGCCTACAAGTTGCTGCAGCGTCTCGGTGGAGCTGAAGCGATCGGACCGATCCTGATGGGTATGAAGAAACCAGTTCACGTACTGCAGCACGGTTCTGAAGTTACTGATGTCGTCAACATGGCTGCGATTGCCGTAGTCGAAGCACAGGAACTTGCCAACGAGTAGTAATGTATAAAATAAGAAGAACAGAAACCGCAGACCGGGTTATAACCGGTCTGCGGTTTTTTATGTACCGGCCGGACTCCCCGAAGGCAAAGTGGGGTCTTTCATTAAATGTAACGGACTTCCTCAATTTTATCTATCACCTATCACCCATCACCTGTCACCTGATTGCATCTCCCGCAAAAATTTGTATATTTATTTTATCTATTCATAGAACAACACAGGTACTATGGCCGCACCGGAGTTACTTAACGAGTTAATCGAACGGTTCCAGAACAACCTCGACGCGTACAAATTCCCCAAATACAACGAAGCCCAGCTCAGAGGCGAGTTTATCAATCCTATGTTCGAGGCATTGGGTTGGGATGTGTACAATAAAAAAGGATACGCCGAGGCGTATAAAGATGTCATTCATGAAGACGCCATCAAAGTTGGCGGCGCGACGAAAGCGCCCGATTATAGTTTTCGCATCGGCGGCGTGCGCAAGTTTTTTCTCGAGACGAAGAAACCATCCGTCAATATTAAAGAAGATCCCGAGCCGGCGTTTCAGTTACGGCGTTACGCGTGGTCGGCAAAGCTGCCGCTGAGCATCCTTACCGACTTCGAGGAGCTAGCCGTGTACGACACCCGCATCAAACCCGCACCGAACGACAAACCATCGACGGGACGCATCTTGTATTTCAACTACAAAGAGTATCCGGAAAAGTGGGAGGAGATCGCCTCCGTATTCTCCCGCGATGCGATACTCAAGGGATCGTTCGACCGGTTTGTTGAATCGGAGAAGAAGAAGCGCGGTACGGCGGAGGTCGATGATGCTTTCTTAAAAGAGATCGAATCGTGGCGCGATGCTATCGCACGCAATATCGCACTGCGTAACGAGGGGCTCACCGAACGCGATATTAACTATGCCGTGCAGCTCACCATCGACCGGATCATATTCCTCCGCATCTGCGAGGATCGCGGTATCGAGGATTACGGTCAAATGCAATCACTCATCAACGGCAACAATATTTACAAACGGTTGTTCGGTCTCTTCTACCGCGCCGATGAGAAGTACAACTCCGGGTTGTTTCACTTCCAGAAAG
>SKXH01000227.1 GCA_007128495.1 Bacteroidota bacterium | reverse complement strand
TCGTAACTCGTAATTCGTAATTCACCACCTACCTATTCCCGGTAATGACACCCCATACTTTTCTTGTTTTTCCACGCGGCGTGGGCTATAATGATTGCCGCCTCGGCGGCGTTACGCAATCCGATCAGGTTATCGTTTATTTTACTTATCTGATAGAAATTTTCGATTTCGGTATGGAGGTTCCGGAGTTCGCGAAGGGCGCGTCCGAGACGGCGGGTGGTTCTGACGAGGCCGACGTAATTCCACATAATGTTACGTATGACATTCATATCCTGTTGAATAAGTGCAGGATCGGGTATCTCGGTGCCCGTATCCTGCCACGGCGGAATATCATCGTGATCCAACGATCGGTTATCTTGAGCACGTTTCATGATATGTTCTGCAGCTTGATATCCCCACACGAGTCCTTCAAGCAGTGAGGTGCTTGCAAGCCGGTTCGCACCGTGAACACCCGTACACGAAACTTCGCCGACGGCATATAAACCGTTAACGGTTGTACATCCCCATTCGTCGGTCCATACGCCGCCGCAGGAATAATGAGCCGCCGGTACGACGGGTACAAGATCGGTCGTAATATCAATACCGTACTGTGAACAATGATTATAAATATTGGGGAATCGTTCTTTTATATCGGTTTCGTGGATATACGACCGGAGATCGAGATATACACACGGTACATCTCGTTCGAGCATTTCTTTCACAATGCTTCGTGCTACGATATCCCGCGGCGCAAGGTCTTTCCATTCGGGTTCATACCGCTGCATAAACGGTTCACCATTGTTGTGTACCAGGCGTGCACCCGCCCCGCGGACCGCTTCTGAAATTAAAAATGGCGGAGAATCTTTATGCTCGAATGTTGTCGGGTGGAATTGAATATACTCCGCATTAATGACGCGTGCGTTCGTCCGGGCAGCCATGGCAATACCGTCGCCACGGGCTCCCGGCGGATTCGTGGAGCGTGCAAATATGTTACCGACACCACCGGTCGCAAGGATCGTATTTGGTGCGATGCATCGTATTACTTGGTTATTTGTACGATCGAATACGTATGCACCGACGCACGTTTCAGGTTCGTACACCGATAACCGGTTCTTTGAATGATGGGAGAGGGTTAAAAGATCAATAGCGGTGGCGTTTGTGAGTAATTGTATCCGGGGATGATTGTGCACCTCTTTTATGAGTGTATCTTCTATTGCTTTACCGGTAGAATCGTTTGCATGGATGACGCGGGGAAGCGAATGCCCGCCTTCGAGTGACAACTCCAGCTCGCCGTTACTGGTACGGGAAAACGGAACGCGATACTTATTGATAAGCAACGACTCGACTAATGACGGCCCGAGCTCTGCCATTAATTCTGCCGATCGTTGTAAAGAGAGTCCGGCGCCGGCACGCATAATATCTTTTACCAGAGTATCGGGTGAATCGTCTTTTCCTTTGAAAATGATCCCGCCCTGGGCATAATAGGTGTTGGTTTCCGCCGGTTCGGAAGCCCGTGTTATAACGAGAACATCGAATCCCTTATCGGCAAGCAGTAATGCGGGAATACATCCCCCGATTCCGCTCCCTATGATGAGCGCATCGGAACGTTTTGCTTCTGCCATTATCCTATTTCCAGCATCCGGCTGACAGAGCGGTAGGCACGCTGCCGGATGTCTTCGGGGACTTCAATTACATAACTTTCATACCTGAGCGCATCGAGGGTATCTTCAAGCGTGATCTGGTTCATATGTTGACATCGAATGCTGCATAAACGTATCGTTTCTCTATCGGGATGTGCTGCAATTATGTTATCGGCCATCGAGCATTCGGTGAGCAATAAAAATCGCTTGATATTGTTTTCGTCGATATAACGGATGAGGGCATTCGTGCCCGCTGAGTAATCGGATTCTGCGACAACCTCAGGACTGCATTCGGGATGTGCAAGCACGGTAACATCGGGAAATTGTGCCCGCACGTTATGAATATCTTCAACTTTGAATAGTTCATGAACTTCACAGCGTCCCTTCCATCCGATCATTTGATAGTCGAGCGGAGTATCTTTACGTTCCCGGTTCTGTCCGTTCGTGCCGTTTTTCTTCACCGGGAAAATAATTCGTTTACCCGTTTCGCGTGCGACATTCTTTGCGAGGTATTCATCCGGAATAAAAATGACGGTATCCTCGTTTAACGATGTTACAACCTGTGCGGCGTTGCTCGAGGTGCAGCATATATCCGATTCGGCTTTTACGTCTGCATACGTATTGACATACGTTACGACCGGAACACCGGGATACATTTGTTTGAGTTTTCTCACGTCTTCGGCTGAAATGCTTTCGGCGAGGGAGCAGCCGGCTTTCTCCGAAGGGAGTAAAACTTTCTTATCGGGACTGAGAATCTTTGCCGTTTCAGCCATGAACTTAACGCCGCAAAATACGATAACATCTTTATCGGTCGTCGCCGCTTTCCTGCTGAGGTCGAGCGAGTCGCCGGCAAAGTCGGGGATGGTATGAAATAATGCCGGCTCCATATAATTATGGCCGAGAATAACGGCGTTCTTTTCTTTTTTTAATAGACGAATGTCATGAACTAATTCCGCCTTATACTGCAATTCAGCGTCCGGTACGACACCGCTCAGCTTTTTCTTCATTTCCTCATATATTTCCTGTACCGTCAGGGCTGTTTCATTGACGAGCATACATCTCTCCTTCTTCTACCTTTCCGTATTTAACAATAAACTTATATCGAGTGCCCGGACAGAATGTGTCAGGGCACCGACCGAAATAAAATCTACTCCCGTTTGTGCAATATCGCCGACCGTATCCAGCGTAATGTTTCCCGATGCTTCAAGTGGAATTGAGCCGTTTGTTAATCGCACCGCTTCTTTCAATGTTTCTCTATCCATGTTATCGAGAAGTATCCGGTCGGGTTTTCCGGCAAGCGCCTGTTTGAGTTCATCGAGATTTTTTACTTCTATTTCTATCTCGATATCCGGATATTTTTCACGTGCCCGTGTTATGGCTTCTTCAATTCCACCGGCAATAACAATGTGATTTTCTTTTATAAGTATCATATCAAACAATCCGGCACGGTGATTGTTCCCACCGCCGAGACGAACTGCCTGTTTGTCGAGAACACGTAACCCGGGAGCTGTTTTTCTGGTGTCGAGAATTTTTACTTTCGTTCCGGCGACCTTTTGTACAAATTTGTTTGTAAGTGTCGCGATGCCCGACATACGCTGCAGAAAATTTAACGCCGCACGTTCGGCAGCGACAAGAGACCTTCCGGAACCTTCAATATGCGCAATGACGGTACCCGCATTTACCTGTGTCCCGTCACGACGATATTGTGTAAATTGAACCCGTTCATCATAGGTTGTGAAAGTTTGCATTGCAACATCAAGACCGGCGACGATACCGTCTTCTTTTACAATGATAGTACCGCTCGTAATATAATCATCGGGTATAATTAAGTTTCCGGTGAGATCGCCGGCACCAATATCTTCCTCAAGCGCTTGTTTTATAATCTGAGTTATATCCCGGGTCGTTTCCGTTTCCATACGATAGTAATATAATAAAATTCTGGCGAAGATGGTATGGCTGCGGCAATACCGATTAATCCGTCTGGATATAAAATAACGATTTCTGCATGTCTGAATCGATTATCAGCAGGTCCTTTTCCCCGATTCCCATATCGATAACGCGAACATGTTCTTTCGGTATTCTGACTTTGTCGTTATCGACCAAGTATCGAGAATGCTTCTGCCGGTACATCGATTGTGCGCTGTTTAGTAAGGTGTCGTTACCGGTGTTGGTTCCCGGGGGGATATCCCGGTCACGGGGATTGACGCGAACGATTGCATTGTTGAATGTATATAAATCATCAAAAACCGGTTCCTCGTCGCCCATCTCTACCCCGTTTCCGATGTGGAGGATTCCCGATTGTTCAAATCGGTCGGGATGAACAGTTATGTTTCCATCATCGAGTAACACGATCACCGTAGGACCGGCTCCGGTTATACCGAGCACCACATCACCTTGATAGGTGAGTGTGTAGATGTCGGCGTGAAGTGTAAACCGGGTTTTTTCAAGCGATTGCCATTGTGTGATTTCCTGCGAGGGAATATCCCCGTCGTAAAGAACGGGATGGGATACGGTTTTCCAGATAAAGTAACCGAGGATTAACAGAGGAATCACTATAACCAGTATTATAATTGCTTTTTTCATAATTATACCAACTCTGTTTTTTTAAAGGCGCTCTCTCGGTCCTATTATCAAGTTAGTCGCTATGGCCGAAATTATACTGAATATCAATGCGCCCAAAAATGCAGCCCAGAATCCCGCTACATCGAAACCGTCTATAAACGATGCCACAAACCAGAACAAAAGGGCATTGAGGACAAAGGTAAATAATCCGAGTGTCAGAATATTTATCGGTAATGTGATAAGCAGTAAAAACGGACGGATGACGGCGTTAATCAATCCGAGAATAAGCG
>SKXH01000083.1 GCA_007128495.1 Bacteroidota bacterium | reverse complement strand
GAGTATTCCGTCGAAGAAGCCGAACAACTCAAGCGCGAGCTTGACAATATTCGTCAAGAATTACAACTCTCCCAGCACGAAATGAACTGGGAACGGGAACAGCGTATGAAGGATATGCTCGACCGGTATGAGGACTTGCAGGAAAATCTCGAACAGATGGGGCAGGATCTCGACGAGATGGTCGATGAGATGCAGAGACACGATGTCATGTCGCAGGAAACACTTGAAAAATATCTTGAACTTCAGGACCTATATCAACAGCTCAGCGATCCGGAATTCAAGAAGGCGATGGAAAAACTGCGTGAAGCGATGGATCAAATGGACCCGGATCAACTGCGCGATGCTATGCAGGATATGTCGTTTAACGAAGAGCAGTTCCGCCAATCGCTCGAACGCACATTAAATCTTTTAAAAAGAGTACAGATCGAACAAAAGGTTGATGAACTATTAAAACGTTCGGAACAAATGGTCGATGAGCAGCAAGCTGTAGAAGAGGAGCTTGATGCAATGGCAGAGCCGGACGCCGAACAAACACAACAACTTGAGCACCAACTTGAAGATCTGAAACAACAGCTCGAGCGGATGAAAGAGGAGCTTGCAGACCTGCAAAACCGCATGGAAGAATTTCCAACAGAGATGCCCCTTGATGACCTGCAGAAAACAATGGACGATATGGATGCCGCCGGGATGGAAGAAATGATCGATCAAATGATGGAGCAAATGCAGCAGGGCGAAATGCAGGATGCAAAGCAGCAGCACGGTCAGATACAACAAGACCTTAACCAGATGCAGGATAATCTTGCGCAAATGCAGCAATCATTGCTTGAGGATCAGATGCGGCAGATAGTGAATGAGATGCGGCGGGCTTTGCGTAATATCAACGAACTTTCTAAACGGCAGGAACAGCTGCGGGATGAAACCCGCTCGCTTGAACCTAATTCGCAGCTTTTCCGAGAGAATGCGCGCAAGCAAAGTGAAGTACGATCGGACCTCAGCAGCGTTGTCGATGATCTTGTGGCTTTATCGCAAAAGACATTCGCGATTACCCCCGAGATGGGCCGGGCGATCGGCCGCTCGTTCCAGCAGATGGAAGAATCCCTCGATCGTCTTAATGCCCGGAGCGGCAACCAGGCGGCGCGGCAGCAAGAGGGATCGATGGCTTCGTTGAACGACGCGTCTTTATTGTTGCAGCAATCATTACAGGCAATGATGGAAGGCGGCGGTCAGGGAGGTATGCAGGGATTTATGCAGCAGCTTCAGAATATGGCAGGTCAGCAGCAGCAAATTAACATTGAGACCGGCGAACTTGGCGAAGGCCAGATGTCTATGGAGCAGCAGGCACAAATGGCGCGGTTGGCGCAAGAGCAGGAAGCTGTGCGGCGTTCGCTTGAAGAACTTCAAAGAGAAATGCAAGGGACCGGTGCGCGGGAAAGGATTCTCGGTGACCTCGAGCGCATTGAACAAGAAATGCGGGAGGTTGTGAGCGGGTTGTCTGCAGACGAGCTGCAGCCTGAAACCATACAACGACAGGAACGCATCCTCAGCCGGTTGCTTGATGCCCAGCGCTCGATCCGCGAACGCGATTATGAAGAACGACGCGAAGGTGAGGTTGCCGATCAAATATTCAGAGATAGTCCACCCGAAATCGATTTAACAACACAGGAGGGCCGTGACAGATTGCGTGAGGATATGCTTCGTGCTGTGCGCGAAGGATATTCGCGTGACTATGAACAATTGATACGACGATATTTTGAATTATTGCAAGACATAGAACAAGAGTAAGATAACAATTAAAGTCCATGCCTGATCTGTCACTCGCATTACAAACGAGTCTGGTATTATTCGGTCTTCTTGCGTTGATCATCGCCGCGGTGTCGTATTTTATATACCGCGTGACGGTTCCGCCGATTCCCGGCGCATTAAAAGCCGTATTGATATTCTTGCGCACTGCCGGTCTCATTGCAGTGCTGATGATTTTTTTCGAACCGGTACTTACCGTTGTAACCCGCTCGGAAATTCCCCCTCGTGTTGCTCTTCTGGTTGACGACTCGGAAAGCATGCGCCTTGTCGATGGAGCGGGTGACCGGGCTGAAATCCTCGATCGCTTGTTGAACAATGAGATATTCAACAGTCTGGATGAGCAGGATAAACTTACCACCATAAAATTTGCCGGCGATGCAGGTAAGCTGCACGCTTTTGCTCCCGATAGTTTTCAACTCGACGGTCCCGCCACGAATATCGATGCTGCAATGAAAAAGTTGCGTGAGGAGAGAGAGCGTGAAAATATTAAACTCGGTGTGCTTATTTCCGATGGCAATTACAATGTCGGACCGCGGCCGGTATATGAGGCGGAGCGACTTAATATCCCATTATATACCGTCGGGGTAGGGGATTCACTCGAACAAAAAGATGTATTGATCTCACGCGTCATTGCCAATGAAATTGCCTATCTGGATACCGAATCTCCTGTTGATGTTCGTGTGCGCAGTTCCGGTTTCGGAGGCGAACGGGTGGCGGTTACATTATCCGACGAAGATGAGATAATTGAGGAAAAAACGATCACCCTCGAAGAAGGAACAGCCGATTACGAACTCTCGTTTGCTTTCCAACCCGAAGAGGAAGGAGTCAACCGCTATACCGTCAGCGTACAGGAATTGCCGGGCGAAGTCACCCACGAAAATAATCATCAATCGTTTTATGTAAATGTGCTCGATCGAAAGGTACAAGTGTTACTGCTTGCCGGTGCACCTACCCAGGATGCAGTCTTTTTAAGGCGCACCCTGGAAAACGATGAAACAATTGATGTGACTTTGTCGGTGCAGGGAGAGGGCGGATCGTTTATCGGTGAGGAGCCGACCGAAACGCGATTACGCGAAACGGATTTGATCATTCTTGCCGGATTCCCCGCGAACGAAACCCCGCCGGCGTTAGTCAATAATGTGCGAACAATTGTTGAAGATGAGAATAAACCGGTGCTGTTTCTGGAAAATTTAATTGCAGATGTTCAAAGGATCGATGATCTGCTCCCGGTAGCAATTGACCGGACTAGACGTGAAGAGAGCCAAACTTTTATCCGGGTGCCTGAAGAACAGGCAGGGCATTCACTCTTCCGTATCGGCGAGGAACGTACGGACATCCGGTGGGAAGCATTGCCGCCCGTATTCAGAACAATGAATCGTTATGCGGTACGTCCCGGATCTGAAAAGTTAATGACACATCGTTTGCAGAACACACCGCTCGACGATCCGTTTCTTGTGATTCGTTCGGTTGGGGGCAGAAAATCCGCAGCAATGCTTGGATACGGGATCTGGCGATGGAGAATGATGGGACGCGGTGATGTCGATGGCATCAAAGTATATGATAATTTGATGTATAATCTTGTTCAATGGTTGACTACCGATGAAGATCAGGACCGTGTTCGCATCACTGCATCCAAAGAGCAATATCATACCGGCGAAGCGATTGAGTTTGTGGGACAAGTCTATGACGAACAATACCGACCGCTTGCCAACGCCGAAGTCCGCGTCTCCGTGAGAGCCGATGACGAAACATACGAAACTATTCTGTCGCCCCGCGGCCACGGCAGGTATGAAGGGAAATTAAATCCGCTGCCCGAAGGTGATTATGAATATGAAGGGATTGCGGAATATGAGGGTTCCGGTGTCGGCGAAGATGACGGCAGATTTCTGGTGGGGGAATTAAATCTGGAATTCCGGGATACCAGAATGAACATTCAAATAATGAGACAATTAGCGACAATAACCGGCGGCGGTTACATTCATCCGGATGAACCGGAAAAACTGGAGGAAATGTTGCGTGAGATAGATACCTACGAAGCCCGGATCGAGACTGCCTCAGCAGATTATCAGGTTTGGAATCTTCCCGCCGCCCTTGCGGTTTTGATATTGTTTTTCAGTATCGAATGGTTTCTCCGTAAAAGAAACGGTATGTTGTAAATTGTTTTGGAACAAAAAATCTTTTTTTGTAAATTATAAATTCAATTAAATTTAGCTCAATAAATCGAGGCGTGCTACGGATGAAAAAGATACTTAGTGTTGTTTGTGTGGTATTACTGATACCCGCCTCTCTCGGGGCTGGGAGTTTTGGAATCGGAAAATATGCCGGTGAATTTATCTCAATCGGTGTCGGCGGGCGTGCTCTTGGTTTGGGAAGTGCATATGTGGCAGTCGCAAACGATGTTACCGCCGGATATTGGAATCCTGCCGGACTCTCGAGAATAACATATCCCGAAATAATTCTGATGCATGATGAGCGCTTCGGAAATCTCATGAACTACGATTACGGAGCGGTTGCTCTTCCGTACGGCTCGGATGCAAGTATCGGCATTAGTGTTATGCGGCTGGGTATCGATGGAATACCCGATACACGCGATGCATTGGTAGACTATACCGGCGGCGGTATACTTGATGATGCTGCACGTCTTGATTATGATCAGATTACCGAACATAGCTGGGCGGATTGGGT
>SKXH01000051.1 GCA_007128495.1 Bacteroidota bacterium | reverse complement strand
TCAGATGTGTTTTTACCGTATCGAGGGATACGAACAACTTTCCCGCGATCTCTTTATTGGAGTAATCTTGCGAGATATAGTACAGTACTTCCTGCTCCCGGTCGGTGAGCGGTTCGATGAGATGCTGCTTGTATTTCGGAATTGATGTATACCGTGGTTCCAGTCTGCGGGTAAGGATCTGCAGCAAATCAAGAGCAAAGTTACGCGATGTTTCGGATAACGCTTTATCGTGAAGGATAGACGACAATACATTGTGCAGCGGTGCTCCAAGATTAAGCAGCACGCGTATATAACCCATCTCCGATGCCTGTTGGAGACCGTGGTTCAATAGTTGTACGACACCCTCCTTATTACCAATGCCCCAAAGTGAAATAGCTTCGAGTATGTCAAGCTGAAATAACGTATGACGGCGCTGCCGTTCGGTCGCCCTCGTCCGTAATTTCTCGATCAAACGAAGAGCTTTGTGAAATTCATTATCGTGTATGAAAAACCGTATAACAAGCAAACTTTGGGTTTCTTCGAGCACGGTAAATTCCACCGGCACTGCGGGCTCAATAGTATCGATCCAGCGTTTGACGCGGTCGTACTCTTTCATAAGAAATGCAAGAGCTATGCGCTCTGTCATTAGGTCCGCTTCAAATACCGGAATGGGATTATTCTGTTTAATCATTTCTGCACGTGAAAATTTTTCCAGTGCGTTATCATATTCCCCCTTAATTGCATAAATCCACGACGATACCAATAAAGCATTACAGAGAATATCGGGTTCGCCTCCGAGTTCACCGAGCCGGATGGCACGGTCAAGCAAATCGAGCGCATCTTCAAGTTTATTTCGATGATATAAAACTCTACCCAATTGATAGTAAATATATCCGGCAGCGGGTAGTGAATCGAGATTTTGCCTTTCGGTAAATCGTAATGCATCTTCAAGTTTCTTGCACGCATACGGCAGCGAATGGGTAATAGAGTAAAGGAAGCCGGCGTGCGCAAGGATTGCCATAGTTACATAATAATTTTTCACTTCATAGTTATCGTCATACGCTCTTTCAAAAATCCGGATCGCTTCGTCGGCGTATCCCTGCTTCATATAAATCCTGCCGATATTAAAATGGATGAGTCCCCGCACCATTTTCTGGTTTGCAGGAATACGTTCGAGCACCTTGTTCGATGCCTCCAGCGATGCGGTCAAATTACCGCGAAGTCTGAGCACAAACGCCCTGATGGTAGCGAGATGAATTTGTGCTTGTTCCAATTTCTCATCCGCATCTTCATTTCGGGCACTGTTAATGATCTGTTCGGCTGCGTCAATTGTCGTATCGATCTCATCGGTTCTATGCATGAGCATTAACGCCCAGGCCTTTGTGACCAATAACTGCGGGAATCTCGATACCAGCGATTCCGGTAATTTTTGTTCGTAGTTGATCAGCGTCAAAAGCTCGCTCCGCGAGAGATACTCTACACCGTACCGGTCGAGCAGGTACGCCGCCCGCTCGAAATTCTTCACCCGGAGAGCATAATCGATCGCTTCGTTAATAGTATTACGTTCTTCAAACCAGAGGCTCGCATTATGATGCAGCTCCTCAATAAGACCCGGATAAAGCTGCCGGAGCCGGTATTGTAATAATTCAGAGAAGAGATGGTGATATCTGAACCATTCCCGCCGTTCATCGAGCGGTATAAGGAATAAATTCGACCGTTCCAATTGTTCAATGATCTTCTGTGCATTCATCCCGCCGGTAATCATATTGCATATATCGGCGTTGAACCGTTTCAATATGGAGGTCTGTAGAAGGAACATCTGTATTTCTTTCGACTGACGGTTGAGTACCTCTTCAACAAGATAATCGAGGACATAACGGCTGCTGCCGGTAAACGAATCAATGAATTTTTTCACATCACGCGTTTCGTTCAGCGATACCGCTGCAAGCTGCAATCCCGCAATCCATCCCTCCGTTCGGGTTGCGAGTTGATTTATATCATCCGGCGACAACCGAATGTGCATCGATTCAAAAAATCCCGACGCTTCCTCCGGGGTAAAGCGAAGATCCCGCTCACGGATTTCAATTAACTCACCCCGGGCACGCATCCGGTGCAGCGGCAGCAACGGATCGACGCGGGTAGAGATGACCAATTGCATATTCGGCGGGAGATGTTCAATAAGGAAATTAACGGCGTGATGAATCCCGCGTTCCTCTATGAAATAATAATCGTCTAATACCAGTTTTATGCTGCCGCCGTATTCATATATATCGTTGATCAAATGGGTAATAATCGTCTCAGATGACGGTACGGACGATCCTTGCAAGGCAGGAACGAGTTTATCTCCCAACGATGCATTGACAGTCTGTAATGTCGTTACAATATATTGATAAAACCGGCGCTGATCGTTTTCAGTTTCTTCGAGTGATAACCACGCGTAGGTCTTCTTGTTCTCATGCAGCCAATCTATTATGAGGGTGGATTTGCCGAATCCCGCCGGTGCGGCAACGAGGATAAGTTTTGCCGGTGCACCGTTTAATTTATCGAATAACCGTTGACGGTGTACAATACTCCGGCGCGACTGCGGTGGATGCAGTTTTGTGGCTATCACGTCCGGGAAAGCCGAGGGTTGCTCTTTTGATTTCATTTTCAAATATAGGAATATTCTGAAATGGATGCTATAAGGGAAGGATACAGATAGAAAAAGAAAAAAAATACAAAAATGTCAGTTGTTACTTTTTAATAACTTCGGGCAGCTCTTCCCCCTCCGGCACAAATGTCATCGAGATCGAATTCACACAATGTCTGACATTTTTATCGGTGAATCCTTCACCTTCGAAAACATGTCCCAGGTGAGCATCACAGTTTGCACAGAGGATCTCCGTCCGCATACCGTCGGCGTCATGCTCCCGCTTTACAGCGCCTTGAACTTCATCGTCGAAGCTCGGCCAGCCGCACCCCGAAGAGAATTTATCGTTTGATCTATAGAGCAGTGCATTGCACCGTTTACAGTGATAGGTTCCGTTCTCATAAAAGTTATCGTACTTGCCGGTGAACGGTCTCTCCGTACCCTTTTGTTTGATAACACGCTCTTCCTCAGGTGTTAGTTCGTTATAGGTTTTTTTGTCCATATCCGTTTGTCCTTTGCAAGATATCACTCCCAGAAATAAGCTTATTAAAACCAGTAAAAATTTATTTTTACTTATCATCATTTATTCCACGAGGAATATAATTATGGATAGACGGGCATACCATTATAAATTAGTCGATATCATTCGAAGCGAGGTATTCATTTATAAACCGGTCCAGTAATGTATCAATTGTGGTAATTATATATTCGGGATCATTTTCGTGAGTACCGGTGACCGTTGTATTCCATACTATACCGAGCTTGGAATATGTCCGGCTGTCCGCTGTCTTATATGAGACCGGACGCTTAAATTCCAGTGTGATTTGGAACGCACGCGAGACGACATTCACCTGTATATATAAATAATGATCTCCCTCATGCACGGTGGGACGAAGACCGGCTGTTCGTAGTCGCAACTCCGTTTTTGTTCTGATCCGCTCGGCTTGTAATCCTATCTGTTCAGCTTCTCCCGGTAGGCGTTCTATTACAAGTGGGACATCCCTGTAGTCTGCAACCTCCAGTCCTGTTCCCCAACCGTATCCCTGTGCCTTGAGCGGAAACATAAAAAACAACACAATGGCAATTACCGGAAACCAAACCATCAAATTCACGGAATTCTTCCTTATCGGTCTTTCATCCTTATATTCACACATAGAATCCTTTCTTCTCCGTTCTAATTTATCTTGCTTTGTAAAATTCTCGAACAGATATAAATCCTTCCCACACGCTGAGACAATGTAAGTAATATCTCTAAGTATTACAACTGTATCTCAGCCATCATCAACCTGCATGTACAATAGTTTCCGAGATGAAATAAAGCCAGCGTCGATGCTGAAAATTCAAATGTAAATCCTCGATCGACCATCTCTCCAACCCCGAGCGTTATATGCGGATTAAAATTCTCATATGCGGATTTCCGGGGATAATTATTAATAAAATCCAGTGTCACCTTCTCTACCGGCGGCGGTGAAAATACCATAGCGATTTCGGCATCATTTGTCAAGTATCTGCCGCTTAAATCCATCACGTCCTTATGAAGAGCATACAACTCATCCGAATTTTCAATCGCTATACCGGAAACTTTTTCGCCCGTGGGAATATCGACGGCATAGATACCTTTACAACGTAATTGCAGCGGATCGTGTTTCCCGGCTAACGACGTGAGATCCCGGGTAAACGGATTAATGTCGGTTTCCTGTAATACACCCATTGATAACGATATGTGCGGGATACAATTTGTTTTGTTCAGTTCAACTTTCGGCGGGTTATGCCGTACTAATTCCCGGTTAAACTCTATTGCCTTGATGATAATTTCATCGGGTGGAAGCAATACTATGTCAACGGCGTATCGGGACATAAAGATTACAGTTTCGAGTTTTCAGTTTTCAGCAGTCGGGGTTGGTAATAGTTCTTTCCTGAATTATGCGTTACTTATTTTTGTGTTTAACTTTATCAAAATTTTTACCGACTAAAACCGTAGAATTCCACTACGTTCACCGTTCCATCCTCAAGACGAAGAGAACCTTCACGTCTGAATGGTAGCCCGCTGTTTACATTGATCCACAGGCGCCCCTCACCCATCGACTCACCAAAGACATTATACCGCATACCGAACGGGAACGCCTCAACATTGCCGACAAAGCGCCTCTCACCGGTGCTGATGTAGGTTATCTCTACCCATTCATCCTCCTCCTCGTCCGACTCCGGATACAGGGGCGGTTCGCTTGCAATCAGGCGCATAATAAGATACGATAAACCTAATCGAGTATATCCCATCACAAAAAACGAGTAGAAATCCTCCGGTGCTGCCGCTTCGAAAGTTTCTGCCCGCGTACCGCCGGTTAGACGGGTGCCGTCAGCGTGCAGGTGTACACTCACACGCCGACCATCGTAGGTTCCATCGGCTGTAAGGTCGATTCTTTCTCCTCCCCGCACGGTTATTGTTCCCTCAATTTTCGATTCAATCATTCCTTCGGTCGATACAGTAAATGTCATCTGATAATTATCAAGTGCGATTACCTTGCGCTCGAATTCCTTAAACGCTTCTGCCGGAGTGATCCCCCTTTGCTGTCGCTGCTCGCGTTGCCCGAAAAGCTCGGTTGGAACACCGGATATCAGCAATAAGCCAACGGTAAAATATACCATACAAAGAATTTTACTCATTGCCGCCGCCCGCTGCCTGTTCTTTCTCTTTTTCGAGTTCCCGTTCCCGCTCACGTTCGGCCCGAAACTGCCTGAACTGTCGTACCGCACGGAGATGCTCGTTATACGTTTTGGAAAATGTATGTCCGCCCGTACCGTCGGTCACCATATACAGATAATTATGATCTTCGGGATACAAGGATGCAAGGATCGCATTTCGCCCGGGATTATTTATCGGTCCGGGAGGAAGACCGCGGTAAAGATAGGTGTTGAATGGCGACTGCACCCGGTAGTCACGGTACAGTAATCGTCGCGGAGGCTCATCGGAAAGGGCATACTGTACTGTTGCATCGGCTTGCAGGGGCATACGCCGCCGGATACGGTTGTAATATAAACCGGCGACGGTGGGCTTTTCCCGGTCGAGTACCGTTTCACCCTCAACGATCGACGCCATTATAATTACATCGTGTATCGAATATCCGAGTTCTTCGGTACGTCTTTGCAGCGAATCATCATAGAATTTCCAGAATTCATTCATAATTATATCGATAACATCTCTTTCTGTGTGATCACCGAAAAATCTATATCGATCGGGTAAAAGATAGCCCTTCAAAGTCCCATGATCCAATCCGTATTGTGCGGCAAGCGTAGAATCGTTTGCCAGTTGAACCACTTTCGTCGAGTCGAGATTCATTCTCCGCTGAAGCTGTCCCGCTATCCGGTTTATGGTATATCCTTCGAAGATGGTGACATCAAATACTTTTCGTAATCTGCCGTAACGAAGATCTTTTAATAACTCATAGTTTGTTATTGCCGGAGGGATTTCAAACATTCCGCTTTGCAGTTTTTCTTCCCAACTAAGAATTCTACCGGCAAGATAAAATGCAAACCTGCTTTCGATCACGTTGTTTTCGTGCAATAAATCGGCAATGGCGCTGAAACTTGCACCTTTCGGAATTGTAACCACGACCGGCTCACCGGCCGGGTAATTCGTCGAATGAAAAGCACGGTAAATAAAAATTGATAAGATAATAATGAGGAAAGTAATAACACCGGCTGATATAAGTAAAATTTTACTCCGGCTTCCTTTTCCCTGCTCATTCATAACTTCCTTCATTTCCACCTATGTTCCTTCTGATTCTTCATCACGCGATTCGACGGAACCGCGCTCAATTCTTCGTGATTCATCGATAATTCGTTCAAACAAACGCTGTATGGCACCGGCCGTGAGCGGTCCGTTATTTGCCTGCTTTAAGTTACGAAAAATTTCATTTTCCCGCTCAGGATCGTAGACGGGAATTCCCCGTTCCTTTTTCATGGTACCGATTTCAATAGCGTGTTCAGCCCGTCGATTGAACAGCTCTACAAGCTGCCTATCGATAGTATCTATTTCTTTCCGGTGCTTCTCTATTTTCTTTTCAAAATCCATATACTAAAACATTCTATGCAACGTTAAGGTTCGGAACTGCCGTGAGCGTCGCAGATGAAGTTTCACCCCTTTGCGAACGCAGCCACCCTGCATACGCGATCATTGCAGCGTTATCGGTACAGTACTCTAACCGCGGGAAATGCACCTTGACACCGGTCTTCGCGGCCATTGCCTTAAATGATTCCCGCAATCTTGAATTTGCTGAAACCCCTCCCGCAACTGCTACGTGTTTAATATCCCGCCCTACAACTGCCCGTCGTGTTTTCTCAACAAGCGAATCAACAATTGCCTCCTGAAACGATGCACATATATCGTTCAATACCGGAGGTCCGGCTACCGGTTCACCGTCACCAGCAAGTAAATCTCTGTCCCGCAGATAATATAACACGGCGGTCTTCAATCCGCTGAAGCTGAAATCGTAATGCTCCGCCTGTGCATACGAGCGGGGAAACGATATTGCATCGGGATTTCCATCCCGCGCCAGTTTATCGATCACCGGACCGCCGGGATATCCGATGCCGAGCATTTTTGCCACCTTATCGAACGCCTCACCCGCCGCATCGTCGCGGGTTCTTCCCAGACGCTCGTACACAAGAGGTCCTTTGATATACAATAAATCCGTGTGTCCACCCGACACGGTCAAACAGATGAACGGATACTCCGGTTTTTCATCCTCAAGAAAGGTTGAATAAATATGTCCCTCCATATGATTAACGCCGATAAAGGGGATATCCCGCGTCCACGCGAGGGCTTTGCCGAAGTTCAACCCGACCAGCAACGCGCCTACGAGTCCGGGACCGTACACCGCCGCCACCGCATCGACATCTTCGAGGGATACGTCCGCCTGGGCAAGCGCTTCCTGCATGATCGGCACGATCATTTTCATATGCGCACGCGAAGCAAGCTCCGGCACAACACCGCCGTATTCTTTATGCACTACCTGCGATGAGATGATATTCGATTTAACCGTACCGCTATCAAGCACCGCAGCGGAAGTTTCATCGCACGATGTTTCGATACCGAGAATTATGTTGGGGTTACGTTCATTCATGAGATAAAATCTAATATATAAAACAATAGTTTTGTCTTTTAATACAAGATGATTGTGCCTCACATTCGTTAACGGATAAAGATACAGAAACGGCGGGTTATGTTCAAACGGTTTCTGCCGGACGACCGATTTTCGAAACAACCTCCGCGACGATATCACCTGCTTTCCTGATCTCTTCTTCCGCAGTATACCTGCCGAGCGAAAACCGGATGGCTGATTTTGCGGTGGGTGCATCGTGTCCGATCGCAAGCTGCACGTGCGACGGCTCTAGCGATCCGGACGTACACGCAGAGCCGTTCGAAACGGAGAGTCCGGCCGTATCCAATCCCATGAGCAATGCCTCGCCGTCTACAGAAATTTTCGCAGCATCGAACGAGATGTTTAAGATATGGCTTACCGACTCGGTAAGATCGGTATTAATATGTATCCCGTTTAGCTTTTCCTGCAGATTGTGAAGGAGCTGTTCACGCAGCATTCGAAGCCGTTCCGTTTCTTTGTTGCGTTCCTCCTGCATCCGCTCAACGGCTTTTGCAAACCCGACGGATAACGCGACATTCTCCGTGCCGCCTCTTCGTCCGCGCTCCTGACCACCCCCGTGCTGGAACCTGTCCACCTCTATCCCTTTACGTATATACAACGCACCAATCCCTTTCGGACCATATATTTTATGTGCCGATATGGATGCAAGATCTACCGGTAATTCGCTGAGATTGATCGGGAGCTTTGCAAAGGATTGAACGATATCTGTATGAAAAAGGATACCGTGTTCGTGGCAGAGATTGCCGAATGTTAAGATATCGTTCAGCGTACCGAGCTCATTGTTTGCATGCATCAACGAAACAAGTCCCGTCTCCGGACGGAAGGCATCCACAAGCACATCGGCTTCGACTGCACCGTACCGGTTGACATCGAGATATGTCACCGTAAAGCCAATCGACTCCAAAAGCTCGCACGGTTCAAGCACCGCCTGATGTTCTGCTTTCGAGGTTATAATGTGGGATTTGTCGCTTCTGCGCAATGCAAGGGCAGTACCGATGAGCGCCGTGTTATTCGATTCCGTACCGCCGGAGGTATACAGTAATTCACCCGGGTAGACGCCCAGTTCGGCAGCGATGATCTCGCGGCTCCGTTCGAGCGCGGCTTTTGCTCTGCGACCGTAGGCATGAACCGATGAGGCATTGCCGTATATATCTGAAAAATACGGCTGCATCGCATCGAATACTGCCGTATCGACCGGTGTGGTTGCGCTGTAATCGAGATAGATGTTGGGCTGTTTCATATATAACAAAAACAGTGGAAAGCTCGAATCGGTTCACCTTCCCCTTCGCCTCTCCCGCTGTGCTTCACGCATATACTGCCGTATATCGCGATTGAAATTACGCTCAAACACCATCAACCTTGCAATCTGCCGTGCGGTAAGAAATTCTTCTGCATCGCTGTAAAAATCTATGCGGTTAGTATGTATCGAATCTCGTTTCTCTTCTATACGTGAACGGATTTCATTCAGTACAGCATCGGGTTTTTCCTCCTCGAGTGTGGCTTCGAGTTCATCGTGGAGCTTCTCGATGTCCCGGTGCAGTTCCCGGATGTTTGTCTGAAGTTCTTTATGAAGAACCGTAAGCCGGGCCGCGGTTTCTTCGTCGAGATCGAGCGCTTCGATCATTCGTACCTGTCGAAGGGTTTCAAGCCGTTCGCGGCCTTCCTGCATGCGTTGATGGCGCTGCTGGGTAAAAACGTCTGCTTGTGATATCAACAATAGAAAAATCAATAACGATGATATGCGTATCATCATAAATACACTCCCTCTAATCTTTGAATGATA
This sequence comes from Bacteroidota bacterium, assembly GCA_007128495.1. Lineage (GTDB taxonomy): Bacteria > Bacteroidota > Ignavibacteria > T3Sed10-11 > T3Sed10-11 > T3Sed10-11. Next base: position 5,936 of record SKXH01000051.1, on the reverse strand, counting down.
AAATCTATTTCTTCAGGTGTTAATTCATCTAACTCGTAATAAAAATCTTCTTCGAAATATGCGGAATACCGGTCCCCCTCCAAGTAAAAATCATCGCCGAATAACAAGTCGGTATATAATTCCGTTATCAAATCATCATCGAGCGGAACAATATCATCGTAGTACAATGAATACGTGTCGATCACTTCCAGCTCCTCCTCATCGAACACAAACACCGGCTCCGGTTCGGTGTTGCTCATATACAAAATCACCGATAGAACTATAACCAGCATTGCGGCGATCTGGAATGCCGGGCGGGCAAAGATTCCGCGTTCGCTTTTTGTAGTCTTTTTCTCCTCGATGCGTGTCCGCACCATTGCGGAGAATCTCACCTGCTCATGCTGCGGCAACGAATGTTCAATCCCCGAAACTTCATACAGTTTTTCCAGTTCCGTTGCATAGCTTCGACAGGCCTCACACGATCCAAGATGCCGCTGTACGCGATCACGCTCGGGTATACTCCGGCCGAGTATCTGTTCTTCGATCGATTCCCTTATATGCTCGCAAGTACTCTGATTATTCATAAATATTTTCCAGTGCTTTAGTAACTTTCTTTACCGCATGAAAGAAGGTCGCTTTCAAACTGCCCGTCGTAACGCCGAGTATACCGGCGATTTCATCATACGACAATCCTTCGTGCATACGCAAAACAAACACCGTTCGCTGCCTGTCGGGTAACGATTGCAGCGCCCGGTCGAGCAGCAGTTTCTTCTCATCTTCAACCAATGAGTCGAACGGATCGGGATCCGGCCCGCGAAATTCCTGCTCCATTTCATCCAGCCGAAACCATCGCTTAACCTTTCGAGTCCGCAGTAAATTAAGCGACTCATTCGCTGCCACCCGGTACAACCACGTGGTAAATGCAGCTTTTTTGGTAAACGATGATAATTGATCGTACAGCTTGATAAACACGCGCTGCGATGCTTCAACGGCATCTTCGTGATTGCCAGTGATTTTCCTGACGACATTATACACGAAATCCTGATGTTTACGGACGAGCACATTGAACGCCTGTTCGTCGCCCCCAAGAAATCTGTCGATTAGTTCATTATCGCTGTATTCCAATGTCACTATACATTCCGGCTTACATCTTCATATACTGGTTAGACACACACCCGCCGCCGGGGGTTTAATATCCCGGTTCAGGATGTACCGTTTGTGAGATGCTTCTTAAGTTTTCGGTAGGTTTTCTGCATTTCTTCCGAAATGACTTTTGTATCGCCGAGAACCGGCATAAAATTGGTATCGCCGTTCCAGCGTGGCACAATATGAAAATGAATGTGATGATCGATTCCGGCTCCGCTCACGCGTCCGATGTTTGCGCCGATATTGAAACCGTGCGGTTTGAGTGCGTTATTCAGTGCTTCCGAACATTTCCTTAAAACCTGCATTACCTCAAGATATTCATCGTCGTTCATTTCGGTGAGCGCACTCAGGTGCCGGTGCGGCACCACCATCAAATGCCCGCTGTTATACGGATAGAGGTTCATTATGACATAGCACAATCGACCCCGGTAAAGAACGAATTTTTCCTCGTCCTTTTCACGTGTATTAAGTACATCGCAGAAAAGGCAGTAATCGTCGGGGAGATCTTTCTTTTCGCTAAAACTTTCTATGTATTTTGACCGCCAGGGCGACCAGAGTCTGTCCATAACAACCTCACCTCCGGCTTTCGCTCCACCCCGGATGATACCGGGGCAGAGAGTGAAAGCCCGGAGAAATGCTCCCGTTTAGTTACCGGTTTTTGAATATTACTGAAATTAAACCTCTTCTTCTTTTTCGCGTTTCGCTTCTTCGATGATCTTTTGGGCTATTTCATGCGGTACTTCCTCATAATGAGAAAAGCTTTGGCGGTGGATACCGCGTCCGCCGGTAATCGACCGCAATGCGGTTGAGTACTTGTGCAATTCAGCCAGCGGTACCTTAGCCCGCACGACCTGGAATGCTCCCTCGGAGTCCATGCCCTGGATCTTTCCGCGTCGGCTCGAGATATCACCCATAACATCTCCCATATCGTCTTCCGGAACCCGGACTTCGATATTATAAATCGGCTCGAGGAGCACGGGATTGGCTTCCAGGAATGATTTCTTAAATGCCATCGAACCGGCGACCTTAAATGCCATTTCTGATGAATCGACCGGGTGATGGGATCCGTCATCGAGTGTGGCTTTGACATCCACAACCGGATAACCGGCAATCACACCTTGCTTCATTGTTTCACGAATACCCTTTTCCACAGCCGGTACGAATTTACCCGGTACGACACCACCGACAATAGCATCGACGAACTCGAAGTCACCGCCCCGTTCCAACGGTTCAAGTGCAATCCAAACATCGCCATACTGGCCCCGCCCGCCCGACTGCTTCTTGTATTTACCCTGTACACGCGCTTTCTTCTTGATCGTTTCACGGAACGGAATGCGCGGTTTGGTAAGATCGACTTCAACGCCGAAGCGCTCCTTCAGCCGTTTTACGATAACATCGAGGTGAAGCTCGCCCTGACCGTTGATCGTCGTTTGCGATAATTCAGCATCGAAGTTGACGACGAACGTGGGGTCTTCGGCATGAAGCGATTGCAATCCTTCACCGATCTTTTCTTCTTCACCTTTATTTCTCGGCTCCAGAGCCACGGTAATGATCGGTTCAGGGAATTCAATTTCTTTAACTTTCACCGGCAGCGCTTTGGCAGCCAGCGTATCGTTGGTATGGGTATTTTTCAATTTCACGACGGCGGCAATATCGCCCGCTTTGAGTTCACTAACCTCGGCGCGGTTTTTTCCGTTCATCACATATATCTGGCTCATCCTCTCGGTGGTACCGTTCGATTGGTTGATAATGTCCATACCCGATCGAAGTGTGCCTGAAAAGAGCCGGAAGAATGATAATTCACCAACGTGCGGTTCGGATATCGTTTTATAGATAAATAAGACCGGACTTTTAGCCGGGTCAGCTTCCAGATCGATTTCTTCGTTTTTATCGGTATGGGTAACCTTTAACGGCCCGCGCTCGACCGGAGACGGTGCTACGCTGGTTAAAAAGTCAAGAACCGCCGACACACCCACATTATGTACCGATGAGATGTAAAATACCGGAAATATTTTACGCTCTATGTACGCTTTTTTTAAACCTGCAATAAACTCGTCGTCACTTAATTCACCCTCTTCGAGAAATTTATCGAGCAGTGCTTCGTCGCTCTCAGCAATTTTTTCAATGAGCTCTGTACGAAGTTTGTCTGCTTGTTCCTGTAAGTCAGCGGGAATATCCTGAACATCCGGTTTTCCGTTTCCGTCTTTGGTATACTTTAATAACTTCATCTTTATAAGATCGACAACGGAATCGAACGTGTGTCCTTCGCTGACCGGAAACTGTAATTGAGTGACATCGACGCTGAACCGGTTCCGCGCAGCTTGAAACACCTCGTCTGTCTTTGCGTGTTCGTTATCCACTTTATTAATAATAATAACCGACGGCGTATTATATTCCTCGGTGAACTGCCAGTCGATCTCGGTTCCGACCTCGATTCCCTCTGCCGCTTTGAGAAAGATCAGTGCATTATCAGCCACACTCAACCCCGACTTGACCTCGCCGATAAAATCGGGATATCCGGGCGTATCGAGAATATTGAGTTTATTGTTCTGCCAATCGGCATACAACATCGTGGTATTTATGGATATTTGTCTTTCAATTTCATCGGGGTGATAGTCGGAGAGAGTTGTGCCGTCTTCAATTTTACCTAAGCGATTGGTGGCTCCCGCAGTGTAGAGAGCAGCTTCGGCAAAGCTGGTTTTCCCTGACCCGCCATGTCCGATGAGGGCAACATTCCGGACATTGGCAGGTTCATATACTTTTCCCTTAGCCAAAAGTACCTCCTTTTGAATTGATTATCTATTCATCATTTGTTTTCTAATACAGCAAACTATTCTTTCATTTTCGCGACGAACGCTTTCACGCCTTTCACAAGTGCAGCCACAAAGGAAAATGCCTCCATGACGGGACCCTCAATCTCGCGATGAATTTTTTTTTCGAATGAGAGTATATCATCTGTCATTTCGCGGATGGATTCAACCGAAGATTTTAAAACGGCAATTTCATCATCTACATTTTCAGTTATATTTTTCACTTTGTCGGTAATCGCAGTCAAATTTTCAAACATAGGAACTGCACTTCTGCTAATATCTTCAATATTTTCCTGCGTCCTGACAAACGACTTGCGCAATTTTGCAATCGTGATAATCAAATATATGCATAATGCTGCAAAAGCAAGGGCACCTATGGTTATCGCGATATTTAAAATTATTGTTAATTCCACGTTATCTCTCCGGTGAGTTTGTTTAGAAGGAATAGAAAAAACCAGCCCTCAAAGGGGGTCCCTGAGAGGGCTGATCTGTTGAATTAGGATACTACGCGGTCATAGGATTACGAACCTTTTGACCGTTCATCTTTAAACGTATCGACGCCTGCTTTCATCGCGTCGCGGATTTTTTCGCCTTCGCCGGCGATACCGCTTGCTTTCTCTTTCGCACCGGAGAGTACTTTTTCAGCATCCTGAAGCAGGGTCTCGGCACGTTTCCGGGCATCGCTGATCATTGAATCGGCGCGTTTTTTACCGTCATTGATCATCTCAACCGCCCTTTCCCGTGCTTTTGAGATATACTCTTCGGCATCTTCGACTAAATCGTCGCTACGTTTTTTGATGTCGTCCCGAAGCTCACGTCCGCTTTTCGGGGCATACAAGAGTGCAAGAGCTGCACCGAGGGCACCTCCGGCAACGAGGCCTAAAATGAACCCTTTTCCTGTGTTTCCATCGTTTGCCATAATATTCCTTCCTTTCTGTTAGTACGACATTTGATTATGACTTTGATGCTAATTATATACCCCTTCCTTCCATCCTTCGCCCCGCCCCGACTCTTGAGCGGAATAGGTCGGTTCGAAACATGAAAGCAAGAAGTATATACGATTTAAAATATAAAAAAAACTTCAAAAATCAAGCACAGAGTCAAAGTAATTCCGGTTTCCCGGCTTCAACCCAGGCCGTGTACCAGATATCGCGAACACGTTGTGCCGCCAACCGGAGACGGTCTTCGACCATTCCGTCAAGTTGAGCGTGAAACTGTTCGTAGTATGTATCGTTGTAAATGTAAATCCGCCTGTCGCCCCGGTGTTCAATGGTGTATAGCTCACCGGCCGGAATACCTTCACGCGCCCGCATATCCGCTTCATAAAGATCATCAATCAACCGGTACGATTCAAGTGTGAATTCAAAAATAAACTCGAGCGGACTTTCTATAATTGCTGGCTCGGGTATATCCCACGAATAAAGCGAGTCGTATCGTTCCGGTAAATCCGTCTCAAAACGACGGTGAACGCCGCGTTGATCTGTTAATTGCCCGTCATAATGAGACGTAGTATGAAGCGGCATATGCAAATCCGCGATATAATGACCTATATCGGCTGCGAATCGAAGAATCCTGTCAACATCCTGTTCAGCCATCGCGACGGTAAGACTATCAAACCAATTTTCGATCCGCCAAACCGCAAGTCCTTTCGTCCGCACCGAATCTGCTCCGAATCTGCTTACAGCGTCATCGTACTCGAGCGTAAAGTCTTCAAACGGATATTCACCGAACAGGTCGAAATTTATATAATGATTAGGTCCTTCATCGGGATCGTCGGCGCGGCGCCGGTCGGGCGTTACTGATTCTTCGATGAGAAATTCACTATACTTTTGAAAAAACGGTTTGATCGCATCGGGCATACCCTCAATTGCCGCTGCGTTGACATTCCGGTGAGACTGAAACCCCCAGCTTAATGAAACATCGATAATGAGCAGGGAGATAAATAAGAATGCGGCGGCATACAACGCGATACGTTTCATAAACAACTTCGATAATTATTTC
>SKXH01000271.1 GCA_007128495.1 Bacteroidota bacterium | reverse complement strand
TTAACTCCTCAAAACAAATCTTTCTAAAAACATGCAGCAATAACAATTTCGATATTTCCGAATCAAAACAACACCTTCTTGAAAATTACGTATCCCTCCTTCTATCCTACAATAAAAAAATCAATCTCATTTCCCGGGTTGATGAAGAGAATATCTGGACGCATCACATTCTTCATTGCACAAGTTTACTGTTTCATAAATCATTCCTTCCCTCCTGCACCATCCTCGATCTTGGCACCGGCGGCGGATTGCCGGGCATTGTCTTTGCCATCTTGCATCCCGAATTACATTTCACTCTTCTCGATGCCACACGTAAAAAGATCGATGCTGTCCGGTCGATGATTGATGAACTTCATTTAGAAAATATAAAAACAGTTTGGGGGAGGGCGGAAGAAATTGCGAGGCAGCCGGAATATAGCGGTAAGTTCGATATCGTTCTCGCCCGGGCAGTAGCTCCGCTGGATAAACTTACGAAGTGGGCGAAGCCATTCCTGAACCCCGCACCGGATGTTGTCACCGCTTCGACAGAATTCATCCCGCCCCGTTCACTTGTAGCGTACAAAGGCGGGGATATTGCCGATGAAATTAACCGGGTGAGGAAAAACAAATTCATAAAAGATATTGAACGGGTAATTCTTGACCCCGATGACGAGAAAATAGCTGTGATCCTACAATTCAAATAATAATTGCATTATTCACTTGATCACATCAATACCGCGTGAGGTTACCTTAACACCCCCAAAATCTCATCACTCATCGGCCCGGTATTCGACGGAAAGACGTGCGTCAATTCACCCTCTTCATTTATCAGGTATTTATAAAAATTCCACTGCGGTGCTGTGGTATTCCACCCATTCAGCGACTCGTCTGTCAGCCATTTAAAAACTTCGTGTTGATCGCTCCCCAGTACCGAAACCCGCTCGGTAAGCGGAAAGGTCACTCCGTAATTTTGCTGACAGAATGCGGCAATCTCCTCGTTTGAATCGTACTCCTGCCTGAAGCTGTTCGACGGGAAACCGATTACCACAAGTTCATCACTATACTTTTGATAGAGCTCTTCAAGTCCCTCATACTGCGGTGTAAATCCGCATTTCGAGGCCACATTAACAATGAGTATCTTTTTTCCCTTCAATTCATTAAAATCAATGGTTGAACCGTCAATACCGGTAACCGAGTAATTGTAGATAGATGTTTTACTTTCAGCGCTTTCAGGACGTTCGGCTGAGCCGAAACAATTGAATGAAATGAGCGCTAACGATAGACATACTGCACACAGTAATGTTTGTTGCATAGCACCTCCTTGGGTTTTAGATTTATGGTACTAAGAAAGTAACATTATTTTTGTGGAATAAATTCTCGGGCAACAATTGCAGGTTTAAAAAAAATGTGGTATCATTTGTGACACTTCACAAAAAAGGGATGACCAATGAATGCAAAGATTGTTCTTATAATCATTATTCTTGTACTGTTTCTTATTATTACCCTGCAGAACACCGAGGTTGCATCGTTTAAAATCCTTTTCTGGGATATTGAAATGTCTCGTATCGTGTTCATATTCATTGCAGTTCTGGTAGGATTCATTGCCGGATATGTTGTAGGCAAAGTGACCGGGGGTAAATCCGACCGTTTTACTGTAAAAGAAGAGAATTGATTTATATATATTACCAATGAGTGGAAACAATAGTGCAGACATTACTATCCGGCAGCTTAGTGCACACGGGGAGTATCTCGAGTGCGTACGTCTTCAGCGGGATACGTGGGGAGAAAATTTTACCGAAGTTGTTAGTCCTGCTATACAAATGGTCTCGCAGAAATTGGGCGGTGTAACCGGAGGTGCGTTCGACAGCTCGGGCAATCTTATCGGATTTGTGTTCGGCATAACGGGATTGAAAGACGGAAAACCCGTTCACTGGTCGGATATGCTTGCCGTTCGACCCGAATGGAGGGGAAAGGGAATAGGCCGGAAGTTAAAGCTGTTTCAACGAGACGAGGTAAAAAAGCTCGGCATCGAGGTAATGTACTGGACCTTCGATCCTCTCGAATCCGGGAATGCACACCTTAACCTGAATGTTCTCGGCGCCCGGATTGCCGAATATGTAGAAAACATGTATGCGACTGATGAGGGAAGTACACTTCACACCGGACTCGGTATGGACCGGTTTATTGTACAATGGAATTTAAATGAAGATCGTGTTATGCAGGCACTCCGCGGCGAACTACCGCAGATCGATGAGCGGAAAGTAAGATCGGCGCCGGTTGTGAATACTGACGAATCCGCCGGGCCGGTAGAGAGTGATATTATCGATGAACCGATAGTCCGGGTTGAGATCCCCGCTGCCATACAGCGTGTGAAGAATGAATCCCCGGAAACGGGATCACAGTGGCGGTTAAATACGCGTAGGGTATTTATGAATTACTTAACACGGGGCTATAGGGTGGATGCGTTTTATCGCGAACGTGGAACGGATAGATGTTTTTATATTCTAAGTATTTAGTGCCAAATCTGATATAAAAACGTACCCCCTGCATCTTGAGTTTAATAGTTATTTTAGTAATGTTTGGAAAAAAGCGAGAATGTAATTAGGGTAAAATAACTTTTCCTTAAAGCAAATCTCGCGCAGGCCCGTGGGTTGTATCCCCCTTAAAAAGGGGGATTATAGGGGGTCGGTTAAAAATTTAGCTAACTCATTAACCAGCTATATGATCCTTTAATCGAACGCCCCCCTGTGGTCCCCCTTCCTAAGGGGGACGCCACGCGCGTGCCTGCTTGGGTACTGAGTTGGTAAGGTTTTATCGTATGGAAAAATTGAACAGAATCGAGTAGAATAACTTTTCCTTATAACAGACCTCGCACAGGCCTGCGGGCTGTACCACTTTTAGTAAGAAAGATTAAGGGGGTACGCTTTTATACCAGTCCTGGTATTTAAAAATTGTCGTGTACCGGAGTAGGATATGTTATTAATAAAGAAAATCAACTTATACGAAATCCACCTTCCCCTGAAAGAACCGTTCACAATTTCATCAGGCACACAGGATGTAAGACGCGTAACTCTGGTTGAAGTTGAAGATGCAGACGGGATTGCCGGTTGGGGAGAGTGCGTGGCTCCCGAATATCCCAATTACTCTCCTGAAACGATCGATACTGCATGGTTTGCGCTGATAAATTGGATAGTACCCCGCATCCTCGGAAAATCGTTTTCCGGTCCTGAGGAAATATTCCCCTACCTGCAGCAAGATATACGAGGTCATCTTATGGCAAAAGCATCGGTGGAGATGGCATCATGGGAATTGACGGCGCGTAAACAAAACGTTTCGTTATCCAAACTACTAAACGGTACCCGTGAAGTTATCGAGACCGGTATCTCTCTCGGCATACAAAAAACACCCGGTGATCTGGTGCGAAAGGTACAAAAAGCAGTCGATGATGGATATAAAAAGATCAAGGTGAAAATTAAACCGGGCGCCGATATAGACTATGTACGATCAGTGCGGGAACAGCTTGGAGATAACGTACCGCTGATGGTGGATGCAAACAATGCGTATACACTTGCTGACATCGATGTGTTTAAGACGATGGATGATTTCGGCTTGATAATGATCGAACAGCCGCTCGCGTGGGACGATCTGCTCAGGCATGTGGAATTACAGAAACAACTGAAGACCCCTATCTGTCTTGATGAATCCATCACCGGCATTGAGCGCGTTGAAGATATGCACAAACTCGGGAGCGGACGAATTGTGAACATTAAACCCGGACGCGTCGGCGGGTTTACCTCATCAATAGCTATTCATGACTATTGCAACGAACATAACATCCCTGTATGGTGCGGCGGCATGCTCGAAAGCGGCGTCGGGCGCGCCCATAATGTAGCACTCGCCTCGCTGCCGAACTTCACCATCCCCGGTGATATATCGCCGAGCAAACGGTACTGGGAGAAGGATATAGTGAATCCGGAATGGGAGATGAGTGATGGTGTAATTACTGTACCGCGAGAGAAGGCGGGAATGGGAGTTGAGGTTGATCGGGAAAGGGTTGAAGAGTTGGTGGTAAGACAGCAGAAGATGGAGGTGTAATACAATTCTGCCACTACTTTTTTAGGTGAAAAATTATCATATTTATAATACAGATACTTTTAAACTACCGATGTATTATACATGTGTTCTATGAATCCTGAAACAGAACATAACTTTGAGAAACCTGTAGACAAACCAAGCCGGATAATAAGCTGGCACAGGATTTTGATAATTTGTTTAGCAGTCATAACAGGTTTGTTTTTGCTATTGCTGATCTCAATCATATCCATCCGCTGGGTCAACCCTCCTTTTACATCATTCACATTACGCGAAGATTGGCAGGAATTAGGAGTGGAACGATATAACTTGCGCGAGTGGTGGACTTCCCGGGATGAATTGCCCGATCATCTGAAGTGGGCGGTTATCGCATCTGAAGATCAGAATTTTCAAGATCACCGGGGATTCGATATCGAATCGATACAGGAAGCGTTTGAGG
>SKXH01000139.1 GCA_007128495.1 Bacteroidota bacterium | reverse complement strand
ACCTGTGCGCCTCTGGCGCAACGGCGCACCAAAACAACGGTTATTTAATCAACTACGTCCCGCTAAAAAAAGCAGCGGGAGTGCGGGAGGTGTTATGAGTTCTCTTAACAGATTCATTAACTTTAAATTCTTTATATATGACAAAAGAAAAAAGATCGGCAAAAAAGGGCAACTTGTTTGCAAGTATCGGATTACTATTTACGATACTGAGCATGACAATTATTGATGATGAAGAATGACTTTTAGAATATAATGGGTATCGTTGGGGAGAGAAATAACTACCGTCAATGTGGCGAAACGGATCACTCTTTTATAATGAAAACCCGGAGGAAATCCAACATCTCAGATAGAAACACGCAACGCCGGCCGGGAGAAGATCTCAGCTGGATGCAGATGCTTTTCTTTCTTATTGGAAAGCCCGTCAAGGTGCAGGAAAGTGTTTTGCATACCACCCCGTGGCTGACGTGGACTCTTGCCGGCTCCATTACCTTGATAACGCTCCTGGCATGGTACACAGAAGCAAGCTCGTTTTTAACGGGTGTACTGATATTTTATCCTGAATCCTCCGGGTGGCAATGGGTTACCGGACTTTTCGGGTGCGCCTTTATACATGCCGATTGGATGCACCTGATCGGAAATCTGTACTTTTTATATTTGTTCGGCAGGAATGTCGAGTGCCGGTTCGGGAGACGCCGTATGATTTGGCTGTTTTTTATTTCGACCGCACTCGGATCTTATTTTCACGGACTCTTTACCGATATAGGGTTGATCGGTGCAAGCGGCGGAATTTTCGGGATACTTACTTTTTACGCATTGCTCTTTCCGAAATCCAGGATTATGTGGCTTCCGTTTATCGGGTTTTTCCTGCGGTTTTTTATTCTCAAATATGAAAAGATTTCCGGGAAGAGTTTCTTGACAAAGGGTATGCCTGTGAGAGTTTTTCTTGTTATTTATCTGTTGTTCCAGGTATTCCTGCTTTACGAACAACTGTTTGCCGAAGGAAATGTATCCGCAATGGCTCATCTCGGAGGCGGTCTGGCGGGAGTTGTAATTTTCTTTACGTGGAATAAGGGGTGGATCCCGTGAGGTGTTACGTTAATATTATATTGACCACAAAATTAATACAAAAGATTTACAATCATTATATCATCAAATGATTTTTCAATGCGCCTCAAACCAGTTTTTCCCCACACCTGTTTCAACTTCAATCGGAACTTTCATTTCCAACGCGTTCACCATTTCCTTTTCCACCAGTATTTTCAAATCGTCAAGTTCGTCTTTGTGCACGTCGAACACCAGTTCGTCGTGTACCTGAATGATCATTCGCGACCGGAGCTTTTTTCGCAGGATTTTTTCGTGAATACGGACCATCGCTAATTTAATCATATCGGCTGCCGTTCCCTGTATCGGCATGTTAATTGCCTGCCGAACGGCATTTTGCTGGACGGTTTTATTCCGGCTCGCAATATCGGGCAGATACCGGCGGCGTCCCATAAGTGTCGTCACGAAGCCGTCTTTTCTCGCTTTGACGGTTGTATCGTTTATATATTGATGAACGTTTGGAAAGCGTTTAAAATAACGGTCGATGATATCCGTCGCTTCTCCTTGCGGGATCTCGAGCCGAGCAGCAAGTCCGTACGGACTGATTCCGTACATAATCCCGAAGTTAATTTCTTTTGCTTTCCGGCGTAGATTCGATGTCACTTCGTCAAGCGGTACTTCAAAAACCTTGGCTGCTGTCGTTGCGTGAATATCCTCTTTGTTGTTAAACGCATCGAGCAATCCTTTATCACCCGAAACATGCGCCATGATTCGAAGCTCGATCTGCGAATAATCTGATGCCATGATCACGTGCTCGTCGGATGTGGCGATGAATGCTTTCCGTATCGACCGGCCGAGTTCGGTGCGGATCGGGATGTTCTGTAAATTCGGATTACTCGACGATAATCTGCCGGTTTGCGTGATAGTTTGATTGAACGATGTATGCACGCGTCCCGTATTCCGATTTATCAGCTTCGGCAATGAGTCGATGTATGTGGTTTGCAGTTTTGTAAGCTGCCGGTATTCGAGCAGCATATTGATTACCGGATGAGCGCCCTTTAACCGTTCGAGTACCGACGTATCGGTCGAATACCCGGTTTTGGTTTTTTTCACGGGCGGAAGTGCAAGCTTCTCAAAGAGTACCTTGCTTAACTGCTGTGTCGAGTTGATATTAAACTCATATCCAGCTTCTTTATAAATATTTTCGCGAAGGCCCAAAAGATCTTTCGATATTTTTTTTGAGAGGTTTTTCAGAAAGTCGGTATCGATAGCGACCCCTGTCGCTTCCATTTCAGAGAGTACATTGATAAGCGGGAATTCAATTTCTTCGCATAACTGCAATGCTTTGATGGATTGCAATTCTTTTTTCAGTTTGTGCCAGAGCTGTAGAGTGATATCTGCATCCTCGCACGCATATTCGACTAAATCCTCCATGTTCACATTTCGTATGGACATTTGGTTTTTGCCGGATCCAACAAGGTCGGAATACGCCACCATTTCATAGCCGAGGTGTTCACGTGCAAGCGCGTCGAGATTGTGCTGCCCGTCCGGACGGAGTATGTATGCGCCGATCATTGTGTCGAAAAGCGGCTCGTTGACGATCACCCCGATGGATCGCAGGACAAGGATATCGAATTTGATATTTTGTCCGCCTTTGAGAGTATTAGAAGCAAGCAACTTTTGCAATCCCTCCATAAGATGCTCTTCCGGTATATTGTGCTCTTCAAGCGGTATGAACCACGCCGTTCCTTTTTCAATTGCAAATGAAATGCCGACTATTGCAGACGTGAGCGGATTTCTGGATGTCGTTTCGGTGTCGAAGGAAATAATATCCGCTTTTTGCAATAACTTTATCATCGAGTCGAACGATTTTTTATCGGTTACCACCTGATACGTACTTTGCGATGTAGAAATTGATTTCGACTCTTCTTCGGATGAAGTCTCGTTCGTTGTTTTTAATTCGAGTTGTTTCAGGATCGAATCAAATTCAAGCTCGGTGAGCAGGCGTGTGAGTTTTTCGGTGTCCCATTCACGTGCATTCAGTTCGTGAAAGGATATCTTAACGGGAACATTGGTATCAATGGTGACAAGTTCTTTCGACAGGAGGGCGCTTTCACTGTTCTGGCTTAATTTATTCCGTATTCCTTTTTTATCGATGGATTCCACGTTCTTGAGCAGATCTTCTACCGCGCCGTATTTCTGGATAAGGGGAATGGCGGTCTTCTCGCCGATACCGGGAACACCGGGAATATTATCCGACGAGTCTCCCATAAGGGCGAGTACATCGATAACACGTTCGGGATCGACGCCGAATTTTTTGCGCACACCGTCGCTGTCGATTATATCGGGTCCTTCATTTGCTTTTCCCGGTTTATACATTTTTACCGTGTCCGAAACAAGCTGCATGAAATCTTTATCGCCGGTAACAAGCAGTGTTTCAACGTTTTCTTTTTCGGCTACTCGTGCGAGGGTACCCATAATATCGTCAGCTTCAAAGCCGGGTATCTCAAGCACGGGGATATTAAATGCGCGAACGACATCTTTCAGCATATCCAACTGAGAGGCGAGGTCTTCGGGCATTTTCTCGCGTGTTGCTTTGTACTCTTTATATTTTTCGTGCCGGAATGTTGGTTCTTTGGAATCCAGTACAACAGCAATGTGATCGGGCGATTCCGTGTTCAAGATGCGGAGCAGGACGTTCACGAAACCGTAAATAGCCGATGTGTTTTGTCCTTTTGAGTTGATGAGCGGGCGTTTGATAAGGGCAAAGTACGCCCGGTACGCCAGCGCATAACCGTCGATCAGGAAGAGCCGTTCATTTTTCTTATTATTCGTCATTGTTTAAAACCTTATCGATAATCCGATATTTGGAAAAAACCGTATGGATCCCGATTCCCGTATACGGTCGTAAATAAAAAATGTTGAAACTTCGGGAGTTAATTTCAAACCCTGCGGTCCGAGTTGTATGCCGGTTGTAATGCCGGGCATTGCAAGGAAAAATGATTCGCGCCCATCGGTGAGACTCGGATCGTCGATAGACATCGTATAGAGGTGAACTCTTCCCGAGCCATAAAAAGCGACGGTCGAAGTAGCCCGGTAACTTACAAGCAGCGGTACTTCCACACCGATAAGCCGGTAATTATACTCATCGGTTTGATTATAAACGATGGCCGGGGCGAACGCATAATATGTCTTCGAAGGTGGAGAATGAAAGCTAAACTTACCGTATGTTCTCAGTCCTGCGCTGCCGATGCTTGTCCACAGCATACCGCCGAGGTCAATGGTCTCGGTAATGCCGACCCCGATTCCTGCCTCAAAGAGAGGGAAGCTATACGAAAAGTCACTGTCTTCATCCTGATCGGGTGCGTAAATAGTACCCTCGGCCATATCGCGTCCCAGCCCGATACCGCCCGTAATTCTGACGGCACCTTCGCCGAGCGGTTCCGCACCTTGATGTTGTGAAACGCTGACAACCGCACATCCCGAAAGCGTGATAACGAGATAGATCGATATTAGATAGCGCATATCATTTATCTTTCTTTTGTGATTGTTCCATTTCCTCGGGAGTTACCGGTTCACGGATAAATCGTGCAACGATGAGGGCAGCAACAGCGATAATTCCTGCTGTGAGATACAATGCTGTCCGGATATCAAACTGCGAGGCGATAAATCCCGCAGCCGTCGGGCCGGTCATATTTGCAAGGATCGTGAAAGTAGTGGCGATGCCGATTATTCCACCGCGCATCTTTAACGGTGTCTGTTTGCTGATAAAAGCATACAATGACGGCATAACGCCGCCCATTGCGAAGCCGAGTCCTGCCCGACTTAACGCTACGTGCCACGGTGCATTCGACATCGCCTGAAACAACAACATCACCGCGGCAACTGACGTCGCTATCAAAAGATTTCGCTTGTATCCATACAGATCGTTCCGGTTTCCCCACCATGGCGACGAGAAAATCATGACCAGTCCTACAACCGAAAACAGTGCTCCGGTTATCGTACTAATATACTGCGTGTCGTCGTGCAGCTTTTCGATAAAGAGTGCGAACAGCGGCTGCAGCATCACGATCGATGTTTGAGCAAGATATATAAGTATCATCGCTAAAGTAATCTGCAGGGAAGAAAATGCAAACCGGTAATTTTCTACCAGCGAAAATTTCTTTTCCGTTTTATCCCGTGCCGGTTCCCGTACCATGAAAATAACAAACAGACCGCTTGAAAAACATAATGCTGCAACGATGAAGAAAATTGGGCGATAGCCGAACACGTCGGCGAGCGCTCCTCCGATAACGGGGCCGAACAACATGCCCGCCGAAAGTGATGTTTGCAAAAAACCGAGGGCATAGCCGGTCCGCTCACGGGGTGCCGTTGCAGAAACGAGAGTAAGCGCCGCGGGAATAAAGCCGCTTAAGGCACCCTGAATCATGCGAAATAAAATGAGTTGTTCGACCGATTGAGCGGTTCCGACCAGAATTTGTGCTACCCCGAGACCGAAGACAGCCCGAATTACCATAAGTTTACGACCGTAACGATCCCCGATCAAACCCCAGAGCGGGGTAAAGAAAAATGATAGCAGGAATGGTCCTGAGAAAGCAAAGCCGCTCCACCGGGCAACGAGGTCGGGATCGGTTACCCCGAGTTCACGAACATAGAACGGCAGGAACGGAACAACCGAACTCATGCCCACAATCGTGATAAATTGTGCAACCCAGATTGTATAGAGATTTCTTTTCCAGTATTCCATTGAAGATTCAGATTGGGAGGAAGCTACATTTTATTTTACCTATTTTCCGGGGATTTGAATTTTTAAAAAATGGTCGACAAACTCAATATACTCAACTTCACAAAAAAGAGCAATTTTATTGATTTTTTGGCAAAATTATTGGTATATTAATAAGTTTTAAATTTCTGGAAGTTTATTGTACCGTTATGGATATTACCCTCTACGACCCCTCACAAAAAGATGAATGGGATTCTTTTGTACTTCGTTCGAATAACGGAACGATTTTTCATTTGCAGCATTTTCTGGAGTACCACCAGCCGGGTAAATTTCCGTTTCATCATTTGATGTTTTATAAAGACGGCAAATTGCGCGCTGTCCTGCCGGGGGGACTTGATAAGCTGATGATCTTCGAATCGCCGGCGGGGGCAAGCTACGGGTCGTTTGTGATCGGTGATATAAAGTTTAACGAGACCCTTGAAGTGATCGATGCTTTTGAAGATTATTGCTGGCAGAAAGGTATCCGAGAGGTGTATTTAACATCGGCGCCGTTTATATATCAGAAGGAATTGTCGCACAACCTCGAATACGCTCTCTTGTACCGGGGGTTTACGTATCAAAGACATTACATTTCGCACGTTATTCGTCTTCATGAGATGGACGATATAC
Organism: Bacteroidota bacterium; assembly: GCA_007128495.1. Classification (GTDB taxonomy): domain Bacteria; phylum Bacteroidota; class Ignavibacteria; order T3Sed10-11; family T3Sed10-11; genus T3Sed10-11. The sequence continues at coordinate 9,129 of SKXH01000139.1, read as the reverse complement.
TGACTTCATTTCAGAAAACGACGCGGAATATTATCCGGCAATCGCTGCGGCAGGATGTCCTGGCACTTGAGGAATCGGAAAACTTCGACGAGTTCTATCCCATTCTCGTACAAAACAAGCGCAAACACGATGCGAAACCGACGCATACACTGGATGAGTTGTACCGGCTGCGCGATTTGCTCGGCGATCGTCTCCGTCTTTTACTCGTTCGTCATAACGGGAAAGCCATCGGAGGAATCGTTTCGTTTCATTGCAACGAAGACGTACTGCTCTGTTTTTATATCGCGATGATATACGAATACCAGCATCTCCGTCCGATTTACCGTTCGATGTTTGAGATAATTAAATATGCAAAAGAGAAGGGATACAGGTTCCTCGATACCGGAGTCTCACAGGATACACGCGCCGATAATCCGATGACGCCGAGTCTTGACCTTATATTTTTTAAAGAAAAATTCAACTCGCGGGGAATCCTTCGCTCCACGTTCTGGAAAAAATTGAGATAAATGGCCTCCTCAAAAAGATCAACTTTGCGTACCGTAGTTTTTGAGATCGGGGATATTCAAACCGACGGTAGATGTCGTAATATAGCTGAATCGATTGTACGGTGGGGAAGCTCCGTTACGTTTATCGGACCGGCAGATGGAGATGGCGGGGAGGAACTGAACGGTATGACGGTTATTCGGCTTCGGGTTATAACCTGGCTCGGATCAAAAGTGATGTATATGCATTACTGGATCCGGTCGTTCTGGAGGGGAGTTAATGTGCGGCCTTCGCTTATCGTTGCCGAGGACCTGTATAGTTTTCCTGCCGCACTTGCCGTAAAGTTTTTCACAGGGGCGAAGATATTGTATGATTCCAAGGAATTGTATTTTGCCGTTGCATCGCTGCATAACCGGCCTGTTACACAGTGGTTCTGGACAACAATCGAACGGCTCGGCATACGTTATGTGGATGGAGTAATAACATCCGGCGAGCGCGACAGTGATTTAATAGCGGAACGCTATGGTATCCCGCATCCCGTTACAATCAACAATCATCCACCGAGAAGGTTGCAAAAAGGAGATGCTGGTATACTGCGGAAGACATACGGTATTCCGGATGAGTTTACGATTTTTCTATATCAGGGATGGCTGTTGCGGGGCAGAGGATTATTTCATCTCATCGAAGTAACCGCTGCGATAGAGAGAGCGTTTCTCGTTATTATGGGAGATGGTGCAATACGTCAGGAACTTGAAAATGTTATCCGGGAGAAATTTGTATCCGACCGTGTGCTTTTTACCGGTGCACTTCCTTATGAAAAAATGCTTGAGTATACGCCGGGCGCGGTTGTCGGCTGTGCTTTGATCGAAGATTTCGGGATGAGCTACCGGCATGCGCGGCCGAATAAGATGTTTGAATATATACAAGCCGGCGTGCCGGTTTTGGTGAGTTCAATGGCGGCAATGAAAGAAGTAGTTGACGAATGGCAGGTGGGTATTGCAGTCGATCCCGGCGATAAATCTGAGATTATAACAGCGGCAAAAAAATTTATTGAAGACCGTGATTTTTATGAAAAATGTGTTGAGAATTGTGAGAAAGCGGCTGCGGTTTTTCATTGGGGTGAAGAAGAGGGAAAGTTGTGTGAATTGCTTGATTCTATTTTTGTAAAGTAGTCTGATGATCTATTTTATCCTGTTGGTCCAAACGCTCATAGCAAGCGGCACCCACATTGTGGCAAAGGTTGTGGTGGAGGATGTCGACTCGGTGACGCTTACCTTTTTGCGTTCTATGATTGCCGCAAGCGGTTTGTTGATCCTCTTTCTTATACGCGAAAAGCGTATTCGAATCGAACGCGGCGACCGGCTGAAAATGCTATTGCTCGGTGTGCTCGTCATTCCGTTAAATCAATTTGCATTTCTTATCGCAATTGGACTGACAACACCGTCGAATGCCGCGCTGTTTTATGCCACGACACCTGTATTTGTCATGATTTTATCCGCTTTCATGCTGAATGAGCGTGCACTACTATTTGCCAAAATCGGAGTTGTTATCGGGTTCATCGGCATCGCCATTGTTATTTTTGAACGGGGTGTGGATTTTGCTTCAGATTATACATATGGTAATCTCTTAATGGTGGTCGCAGTTACCTCGTGGGCAATATACACGGTGCAGGGGCGGCCGCTCGTGCTCAAGTATGGATCATTTCACGTCTCCTCGCTTAGTATGATCATCGGTGCACTTATGTTTATGCCGATCGGTATAATTCCGGCAATCCAGTTCGATTATTCTTCTATTGGTATGGCACATATTTACGGTTTGTTGTATCTTGGTATCGGAACATCCATTATCGCATACTTTTTGTGGTATTACGCCCTTGGCAGGATCGAATCCACAAAAGTTGCAGTATTCACATATCTGCAACCCGTTGTTACCACTATACTCGCAGTGTTCATACTCGGCCAGATCATAACCCTGCAGTTTGTTACCGGAGCGTGCATTGCACTGATTGGAGTGGTGCTGGTACAAAGTTCAAAAAGTTTATATAACAGATTCAAAAAACAATCGGAGGAGCTATGAGACAATCAACAATTTCACGACTTTTCGGGCAGTCACCTTTTCCTATGTTGAAGGAACATATGGCAAAGGTTAAAGAATGTCTTGATCAAATCAGGCCTATGATGAATGCGTTTACCGATTATGAGGGGACGAGAGAAAAAGAATATGCACGGCAGATAATGAAAATCGAACACGAAGTTGATAAGATCAAGAACAATATCCGTGATCACCTGCCGAAGAGTATATTTCTGCCGGTCGACAGACGCGATCTGCTCGCCTTGCTGTCGGCACAGGATGAAATAGCGGATGTGTGTGAAGACCTCGCGGTGCTTGTTACCATTCGTGTGACGAAGGTCCATCCCGGACTTAAAGAGGCACTCGATGAGTATGTTGATAAATCCCTCGAAGCAGCATATCTCGGTGTCTCGATCATATCGGAACTTGATAAGATGCTTGCATCTTCATTCGGAGGTAAGGAAGCGGAGAAGGTAATTCAAATGATCGATCGTGTAAGCTTCCTTGAATGGGAGGCGGATAAAAAGCAATATAAACTTGCCCAGCGCCTCTTTGAACTTGAGGATGAAATTGCACCGGTGGATATAATGATGTGGTTCGAGATTTTTAAGGTGATAGGGAATATTGCAAACTCCGCCGAAAAAATGGCCAAACGGCTCCGAACCTTCTTTATGTCGCATTAATATTTGTTTGATTATATCTCTATGGAACCACTTATTATTATTATTCTTGTTGTTGCCACGCTTTTTTGTTTATACATGGCCTGGAGTATCGGTGCGAACGATGTTGCAAATGCGATGGGTACGTCGGTCGGTTCAAAAGCACTTACAATAAAAGGTGCGGTTGTCGTTGCCGGAATATTTATGTTCTCCGGAGCGGTTTTTTTCGGCTCACGCGTCACTGATACGATCCGGCGCGGGATGCTCGATACTACCATTTTTGCCGGTGAACCGAACCTCCTTATTTACGGTATGATGGCAGCGCTGCTTTCAGCGGCTATTTGGTTGAACATCGCATCACGATACGGATTGCCGGTGTCAACTACTCACTCTATCGTCGGGGCGGTTACGGGATTTGGCATTATCGCAGGAGGATTCGGTGCGATCAGTTGGGATACGATGATCAAGATCGTATCAAGCTGGGTAATTTCCCCGCTCAGCGGGGGGCTTATGGCGTTCCTCCTTTTTAGCTTTGTAAATAAAAAGATCATCAATGCAGATGACCCGAACGTAGCAATGCGGGCGCTGGTACCGGTACTTGTATTTTTTGTAATTACGATTCTCGGAATTGCGATATTTTATGAGGGACTTGCAAGTTTACGGCTGCCGATAGCTTTTTGGCAATCTATTTCTCTTGCGGTAGGAGTCGGGCTTGCCGTCTCATTATGGGTGAGAAGTTTTATAAAGAAAATAATTGCACGGCGAAGTATCGACACGCTCCACCGGTTTAATTTTGTTGAATATATTTTTAAATATCTTCAGATACTAACCGCCTGTTATGTTGCATTTGCTATCGGCTCGAACGATGTTGCAAATGCTGTGGGACCGTTTGCCGCGATCATTACCATCATTCAAACCGATAGCGTTGTTGCACAAACGGTAGTACCGATATGGGTTTTGGCTATGGGTGGTGTCGGTATAGTCATCGGTCTTGCAACGTACGGTTATAAGGTGATCGAGACAATAGGTAAAAAAATCACCGAGTTAACTCCATCGAGAGGGTTCTCTGCAGAGTTTGGTGCTGCGACAACGGTACTCATCTGCTCACAACTCGGTATTCCCATATCGACAACGCACACCCTTGTCGGATCCGTTATCGGTGTCGGGTTTGCCCGCGGTATCTCGGCTCTCGATTTTCGTATTGTGCGGAATATATTCTCATCCTGGTTTATAACGCTGCCTGCAACGATGGTTATTTCAATGATATTATTCGTATTTTTCCGGTTCATATTTGGTGTATAAGAATTTGATTTTCTAATGTATTTGGCTACATTATAACTATGTCTAAGAAAAAATCACATCTCACATTGAAGCTCGGTCCCGCTAAACAACGGGAAATTTTCAACGATGTTTTGTTAAGACGGTATCTTAACAGTATGGATAAGGATTATTTTACGTCCGATGAGGAGCGAGCGGAAATTATCGAACAGCTCGATGAAATTTGGGAGTCGCGGTTTAAGGATAAAACAGCGGAGTTTGCAAATTTATCCGCACAGGAGCTTGAAGAATTATTCGAGCAGATCGATGTGGGATTCGATGAATTCGATGAGGAATTAGAAAAAGAGATAGAAGAGTTTGAAGCGGCGGAGCGAGCAGCGACAGCACTCATAATGAGCATCCCGCTGCGGGAAGCCGGGTTCGAAACCCGGAAAATCCGCTTCGATAAAGACGATCCTTTTGAATCGCTGACCGAGCTTGAGCAGATCAAAGTGAAATGGGCGTATGATGTATCCGTTAGAGTCGCTCGCTATGCATATGAGGATGATAAGGAGATCAGAAAATATTTACGTAAGGAGATCCACGGATTACTCTCAGCATATATTCCCAAACAAAAGATAATACCCGTCCGCGATCAGATGATCGAGGATTATAAAGACGGGGTGTTATTTTTATAATTCCGGAGAGAGGATTGTTCATGAGGCGCATCAAAATTGCAGTGTTATTCATAGCGATGTGTTGTTCCGCAAGCTCAGCTCAATCGCTATCCGGAGTTGGGATTAAAGGCGGAATTAACTATGCGCAAATAGCCGAGACCGGAACAATGAGTGGAGATACCGACTTTACTACGGAGTTTTTGATCGGCGCATACAGTCAATTTGAAATACTCGATTTTCTCTTTTTCCGGTATGAATTACTTTACTCGATCAGGGGTACCTCGCGGACGATTACATCTCCCTCGTGGTCATTTACCACGAACCGAAATATTTCAATTATCGAACCGGCTATGCTTGCACATTTTCCGTTGTCTTCTTCCGGTCGATCACGCACGCATATATTTACCGGTGCTTCCTTGGGAGTCAATGTCGCTGCATCAACTACGATCACCGGAGAATATCAAAACGAACCATATCGTGAAACCCGTAACGATCGTTCGTCCTATTTACCGCTGGATCCGGGGTTGGTCGTAGGATTGGGAATCGAGTATCGTTTCGAACCGGCACATATTATTGTTGATATCAGGTATGTGCACGGGTTAATGAATATCTGGGACCGCGGTGCACAATATGCTCCGGATATTTTACTTCAAAACGATGAACCGGATGGTGGCGGTATACCGAAGATGCACAGTAGAACTATCTCTTTCGTTATAGGGTTAGGTATATAAATGAAGAATTGTTTAGACGAGAAGGATTATTATGGAACAAAAATTCATTAAATTGTTCGAGCGCTTTTTATCCATACAGACTGGAAAATATCTGCAGCAGAAAGGGAAGGAAATATTCGATTCACCGGCAGAAGAGGAGATGGTCGAGAAAACAGTGCGTGAAGGATGGAACGAATATATTGAATCCAAAAAAGAAGACCTCTTGTCGATGAGTGAACGCAGCATTGTTAATTTTTTCGAGGCGATTGAGCTCAATTTTCCCCACTATAAAAAACGGGATGATGATGTCGAATTGTTTGATGAAGACAGGATCGATGAAGATGATTTCGAGGAACTCGATGAGGAAGATATTGAAGAACTGAACGACGAACTCAACCGCCTGGCCGATGAGCTGGAGTCGATACCGGAAGATGAACGGCAGGATGTGGTAATGCTGATGCTTGCGTTTCCGGCATTGCAGGAGGTCGGTTTTCCGATCAGCATTTTTATGGGAGGAGACGGAAATGTGCAACTCAATGAGACCCAACGCCAGCAGATCGATTGGGCGCGGCAACTTGCCTATAAAATTGTCGATATGGCCGATGAATCCGACGTAGATGTGAAAAAAGAAAAATACGATCACGTTAAAGAATTTGCCGCCGCCTTTATACGTCGAGACAAGATAGATAATGTGATTGAAGAGATCCGCAACGCGTACGAGCGCGGAGACGAGTTCGGGTAATTGATAGTTTTAAATGTTTGGAGAATAGATGAAAACACGAATCGAAAAAGATTCTCTCGGTGAACGGGAGTTACCTGCGCATGCATACTACGGTGTACAAACACATCGTGCACTCGATAATTTCCCAATAAGCGGAATATTACCGAATCCGGTTTTTGTCGATGCAACGGTACACATAAAACGGGCCGCAGCTACCGTTCATAAAGACCTGGGAGTTTTGGAACCCGAGAAGGCCGATGCAATTATCCGGGCGGCGGATGAAATTCTTAACGGCAATCTTCGCGAGTGGTTTGTAGTTGACGTGTATCAGGCGGGAGCCGGAACATCCCACAATATGAACGTCAATGAGGTGATTGCCAACCGCGCAAATGAATTGCTCGGCGGTACTATCGGTACGTACGAACCGGTTCATCCGAATGATGATGTGAACATGGCGCAATCGACTAATGATGTAATACCGACGGCTATTCGCATCGCATCGTTTATGAATATCAAGCCATTATTGAAGCGTCTCGATGAGATAAAAAGAACGTTTTATGCGAAGGGGACGGAGTTTGATACTATCGTGAAATCGGGGCGAACGCATTTGCAGGATGCGGTGCCGGTGCGGATGGGGCAGGAATTCCGTGCCTACGGTGTGAACATAAAAAAACATCAGGAAGCGATCGCACACGCAACCGAATCGACCCGACAGCTTGGCATCGGGGGCTCGGCAGCGGGAACCGGACTCAATGTGCATCCGCAATACCGGGGTAAGATGGTTCGACAGTTATCGGAGCAAACGGGGATTGAGTTCAAAGCTGCCGAAGATTATTTTGAGGCGATGCAGAGTTTGCGCCCGATGGTTGAATTGTCGGGCGCGCTCCGGAATCTGGCGCAGGACCTATCACGAATTGCTTCCGATATACGATTGCTCTCATCTGGCCCGAAAACCGGACTGAGTGAAATAAATTTACCGCCGGTGCAACCCGGCTCATCGATAATGCCCGGCAAAGTTAATCCGGTTATGGCCGAGATGATGAATATGGTGTGCTTCCAGGTTATGGGCTGTGATACGACCGTTACTTATTCCGCTCAAGCCGGTCAGCTTGAACTCAATGTTATGATGCCGGTCGTTGCATTTAACTTGCTGCACGAAATTGAGATTTTAACCAACGCTATAGATGTGTTCAACCGTTTTTGTGTGGAGGGAATTACCGCGAACGAAGAACGGTGCCGGATGTATGCCGAAGGAAGTATGAGTATCGTGACGGTACTTAATCCTCATATCGGCTATGCCGCCGCGGCAGAGGTCGCAAAAGAGTATTTACAATCCGGTAAATCTATACGGGAGTTGGTGAAGGAAAAAGGACTGCTGGATGATGAACAAATCGAAAAAGTTTTCGATCTGCATAGGATGACCGAACCGGGGATACATAAATAGTTTATTGACAGAAAAGGAGACTATGTACGATGTAATCATTGTCGGTGCCGGACCTGCGGGGCTTGCAGCCGGCATCGCCGCACAGGAAAAGGGACTCTCATATTTAATATTCGAGAAAGGATCTGCGATAAATTCCATCAGGCAATTCCCGACGAACATGACGTTTTTCTCAACTCCCGAACTGCTTGAAATCGGAGGGCTGCCGTTTATTTCCTCCGATACGCGGCCGACACGGATTGAGGCGATAAAATATTATCAACGCGTCATTGAGTATTACGATTTGACGATACAGTACGATGAAAAGGTAACGGCCCTTGATAAACAAAACGGCCATTTCACAGTATCTTCAAACAAAGCAGAGTATACCGCACAAAATGTGGTCGTCGCAACCGGATACTTCGACAATCCCAATCCGTACAATGTACCGGGAGCGGATTTACCGAAAGTATCTAAGTATTACGATGAGCCGTACGGGTTTTTCAGGAAGAATGTAGCTGTTGTAGGCGGAAGCAACTCGGCAGCAATTGCCGCACTCGAGCTTTACCGGAACAGGGCGCACGTCACGATTATACACCGGGATGAAAAATTACGCGACGGTATTAAATACTGGATCAAACCGGACATTGAAAATCGTATAAAGAACGGTGAGATAGCGGCACATTTTAAAACTGTTGTGCAGGAAATTAAAAACGATGCTCTTGTGTTGAAAAAGGAAAACGAAACATTCACGATCCCGAACGACTTCGTTTACGTTTTAATTGGTTTCACGCCGGAGATGAAGTTGCTGAAATCGGCAGGTGTGAGGATCAATCCCGATAACGGTGAACCGGTGCACGCTCCGGATACATTAGAGAGCAACGTGCAGGGTTTGTTCGTTGCAGGATCGATTGCAGCGGGTTCAAACAATAATCGTATATTTATCGAGAACGGCCGCGAGCACGGTGAGTTAATCATCGATCGTATTTTGAGGCACTATAAAAAGATGGAGTAAATAAAAAAAACCGTCCCGGTACTCTGTGTTATTCCCGGAACGGTTTTTTAATATTGGGTAGGAAATTGAACCTTTAAATTTTTTCCTGCGACATTTTTTGTTGTGCGCGAATTGCTT
>SKXH01000087.1 GCA_007128495.1 Bacteroidota bacterium | reverse complement strand
GTGCTTTCCATAAAGTATTCATCGTGCTGTGCGTGACATTGTCCGCACACGTGATGGACTGCTGCCACGCGGGGCGGTGCGGCACCGTGATTGCCGTGACAGGTGTTGCAGGCCGGTGCACCGATATCTCCTTCATCGAGTAACAGGCGGGCGTGCTCGCTATTTTTATATTTTTCCAGCTGATCGGTGCGGATAGTGTACTCCGCCATATAATCTTCATCGGAGTGACACGTTGCGCATGTGTTTGGAATATTTTTCGGATAGGAAAGCGACACCGGATCATCACCGCGGCGAATCGTGTGCGTTCCGTGACAGCTTGCACAGGTCGCTACCTTCGTATCTCCCTGTTCGAGTGCTCTGCCGTGGTCACTCGTCCGGTATAACCGCATCTGATCGGTCGGTAACCGCGGGTTCCGGTCTCTCATATATTCAATATCGCTGTGACAGTCGGCGCACAGCCGGGGTATATCTTCCACCGCCGGCTTGCCGATATATCCCTCCGCTGGATCTTTCGCTCTGTCCATATCGTTCGGGTTACCACCGTGACAATCATGACATCCGTATCCGGCACGCGCATGGATATCGACAAACCGGTCGTTCTCTCTGAGCTGAAACTCGTGGACCGGATCCGTATACTCGGGAATATCCATCTCAAGATGGCAGTCGATACAGACGCTTTGCTGTAAGCGCTGTTGACCGTACAGCGATTCACTCCATAAATAGAGCAATACTATAGGAACGAGATAGAGAAAATATTTTTTCATAATGCACTCACCGATGAAATGGTTAATCAAGTTCACCCCAGATGGTCATGGCGATGATAAAAATTATGACGACAATACCGATCCATTTTAATGTGGGATTCGGCTGACCGTGTTCTGCTCTTTTATCGAGAAACGGGATAAGTACCAACAGTATCGCCCCGATACCAAACACAACGACACCGAGTATATCTCCTGCAATCGGCCCGATCGTGGCCGGCAGAACTTTCAACGCCTGGAACATAAACATAAAATACCATTCGGGTTTAATACCCGGAGGCGCCGGGGCAAACGGATCCGCTTTTTCACCCAGTTCCCATGGGAACAACGCAGCGAGCGCTGCAAGTATGCCGATTGCGATAAGCCATCCGACGGCATCCCGTAATAGAAAATCGGGATAAAACTTCATCGAACCATTCGGCTCGATCTGCGGCGGAACACTCATACCATGCGCCTGAACCTGGTACAGGTGCAGGACGACAAAAATGATAAATAAAGCCGGCAAGATCCAGACATGAATGGCGAAGAACCGGTTCAGGGTCGCTCCGGTAATATCGGGTCCTCCACGCAGGAATTCAAGCAGCCATTGACCGATGAACGGAACGGAGCCCGCCATTTCAGTACCGACCGCGGTGGCAAAGTATGCAAGCTGATTCCACGGCAACAGATAGCCCGTGAAACCGAAACCAAGGGCGATAAAGAGCAATATAACACCCGATATCCAGGTCACTTCACGGGGTTTGCGGTACGCACGCAAGAAGAAGACGCTCACCATGTGAAGAACGACAACCGCGATGAGCAGATTCGACGCCCAGCTGTGTATATTATGAATGAGCCATCCGAAATACACCTCGTTCATTATATACTGGACGCTCTCGAACGCCTCCTCCGCACTCGGTTTGTAATAGAAGAGCAGCAGCATACCGGTAACGAACTGCACAATAAAAAGAAAGAGTGTCATCCCTCCCAGATAATACCAGATGGTATGCTTGTGTACCGGAACGTCTTTCTTGTCGACCACCTGTTTAATTTTATAAAACTGAAGACGCTCGTCTAACCAGGCATAAATAGATTGTTTCATGGGCAAATTCGGTTATGTTCGTGAAACATATACTGTCTCGCCGACAACATTTATTTGATATTCTTCGAGCGGTCTCGGCGGCGGACCGGAGACATTACGGCCTGATAGATCGAACAAACCGTTATGGCATGCACACCATATCATCCGTTTATCGTCCCGGTACTGGACAATGCAATCGAGATGGGTACACGTCGCCGCAAAAGCGCGGTACTCGTCTTCGGATATACGGATCAGAATACCCGGCCGCGTACCGAACCGGAATATTTTATACTCATCGACCGCCAGTTCATCAACGGTAGCAGCTTCGACCGTCGTTGCCGTGCCTTCGGCCACCTCCGGCGGTTGAAAGTATCGTATGATGGGATATAAAATACTTGCCGCTACAGGGATGCTTGCTAAACGTAGCAGCCAATCGGTAAACTTTCTTCTGTTCATAGATTTATTATTGTATCCTTGAGATAATACTTGAGCGAATTTTTACCGGCGATAATAATTATTTCCGTATTACATAAATTGTGCCATATGAAAGGATTTGGTAAAAACATTTGTTTTTTAACAACTTAGAGTGATTTCCGGGGTTCTCGTTTTAATGGGAAGATAATCAATTTTATCATAAATGGGAACATGTCTATTGATTATGAAAAATAAATTTCTTATTTATGATAATAAGACCTTTATATCTTAAATATTTACCCTCAATCCAGCGGGGATATTAAAAAATGATACTCGTGTCCATTTCTACTTCTACTTAGCGGGAACTAAATCATAAAATTGGTTGGTAGTTGACAACCACGTCTTTTTTTATTGACGTTAATCTGATTTTAAGATAAATTAATCTCATATTATTTATAGCAAAGGAATCACCGTGCTTAGCAAAACGTGTAAATACGGTATCCAATCGCTCATACTTTTAGCGTCGATCAAAAAGAGTGCAGATTCTCAAATCGACGAATATGTGCTCGGGAAACAACTCGCCTCGGCATTATCTATACCGAAAGAGTACATACATAAAGTGCTGCATAACCTTGTCAATAAAAAGTTAGTGATTTCTATGAAAGGACCGCAAGGCGGTTTTCGTCTCGCACGGGCACCGGCAGATATCACCTTATTCGATATTGTAAAAGCAATCGACGGTACCGCTGCTTTCGAAACCTGCGTCATCCGGACACAAAAATGTGACGAAGATAATCCCTGCGGACTCCACCACTACTGGCGAAAAAATCTTACCCAGGCACGCACTCTTCTCGACCAGATAACTATAGATGAACTCGCCGATGAGGTACGAAAAGGAAAACGCGTGCTCGAATTCTGTACCGAAGATTTTGGATTGAAGGAACTAAAAAAACAATTCGGGATTAACTAATGAATCAACGCTATACGACAACCGTACCTGATTTCATTCACTGGCAGAAACAAGTAAAATGTCAGGCCGCGTGCCCTATTCTCACCGATGCCGGACGGTATGTACAGCTCATCGCCGAAGAAAATTATAAAGATGCATTTCTTGTTGCACGGTCACCGAATCCGTTCGCCTCGATATGCGGTCGAGTATGTGCCGCTCCGTGTGAGGATCATTGCCGGCGTGGCAGTATCGATGAGCCGGTATCGATTCGTGCGCTGAAGCGATTCGTTACCGAAAAATACGGTGCCGAGTCGATGCACCCTGATACACAGAATGAACTATTCAGCAACTCGTTTAATGTTGAAGACAACAAACTCTCGTGGCATCTTCCACCATTTAGTACCGGTAGAAAAACGAACGGGCAGTCGAAAAAAATAGCCGTTATTGGCGCCGGTCCCGCAGGACTCGCCTGTGCCCACGATCTTGCCGTTATCGGTTATAATGTTACTGTCTTCGAAGCTTCCGATACGCTCGGCGGCATGATGAGACACGGTATTCCCGAGTTTCGTCTCTCGCGAAGTGTTATCGACAAAGAAATAAATAGAATCAAGCAACTCGGTGTCGATATTCAGACTGCTACTCAGTTGACAAAAAATTACGGTATCAGCGAACTCCGTAACGAAGGGTTCGACTCGATTTTTGTCGCCGTCGGTACACAAGCGGCACGTGAGATGAAAGTCGAAGGCGCCGACCTCGACGGTGTTATCAATGCGATTGATTTTCTTATCAACGTCAACAACGGTTACCGTGTATCGCTCGGTTCTAAGGTACTCATCATCGGCGGCGGATTTGTTGCATTCGATGCAGCCCGAAGCGCGCTTCGAACTGCAATTGAAGCCGAAGATAAAAAGCAATCTGCAAGTGGTTCCACACATCTTGCAATCGATACAGCACGGAGCGCACGACGCGCCGGCGTGAAAGAGATCACCATCACAAGTCTCGAATCCTTCGATGAAATGCCCGTGCTTCGCACTGCACAGGGTAAAGAAGAATTTGAAGAGGCAAAAAAGGAGGGGATACGATTCCACACACAACGGGGAGTTATAAAATTTACCGGCAGCAATGGCAAAGTTACGGGCGCCGAACTCACCGGTGTAAAGCGAACATACGACGAAAACGGAAAATTTAACCCGGTATTCGATGAATCGATCCACGAACAGATGGAGGCCGATACCGTAATCCTTGCAATCGGTCAGCAGCCGAAATTGAACTTCATTAAGAAAGAAGATGGTATCGAACTCACTCCCGCAGGTACGATCAAAGTGGATCCCGAAACAATGGAAAGCACGGCACCGGGTG
>SKXH01000234.1 GCA_007128495.1 Bacteroidota bacterium | reverse complement strand
TGTTTTAAATAGTGCCCCCGGATCGGGAAGACCTAGAAAGTTGAGTTCTTCTACTTGAACTCTTTCATCCGCACCTACCGGATTCTCAAAATCGCTGCATCCACCCAGCAGCAATAAAAATCCGGCAAGCAAGAATATTGGAAACGTTTGTTTATACATTGTTTTCCCCTTGTTTATATTGATGTTGATTAGGTTACATTTGTAGAAAACACAATAATCGTGCCATATAAAATTTATTGAATTATGTTTTTGTAAGTGGTTGATTATTATGTGGATAGGAAGGCCGGTTGGTGTCGCAGCATTTATTGCTGGGCTGCATGGTTGTAACAAAGTGTTACTTAGCTGTGTAATATCATATTACACCGGAGAATTTTATTTTAGTGTCTCTTTTAACCGATCCTGTTTAAGATAGCGGTCACTTCCTCGATTGTTGCTTTGCGATCATAGTTATTAAGGAAATGGTTTCGAATTGATTCATCGGTGAACGATTCAGCGAAATGATTCAGAATTTTTTTTGTTGGTATCAGAAATTCTTTTGCTTTACTGTTCAATCCTCGTTTAAGGTAAGCTTTCCCGATTTGATAACAAACTTTCCATGTCAGATCCGAGACGTGGTGATCTTTGATAATTTTAAACGCGTTATTGAACTGATTGAGCGGATTAATATTTTCATCAGTTTTATGTTGTTGGAAGAGCACGCCCGACTCATAGAATGCCTCGGCGCGCATCCGGGTTAAATTTTCTTTTTCGTAAAAAGCGATGACGTCATTGAGTAATTCTTCAGCTTCGGTATAGTTATTCAAACTTCTTTCTATACGGGCAATTTCGAGTAATGCTGCGTAGTATTGTTTTGAATCGTTTGTTGTTTCAAAAAATGTGCATGCTTTGGTGAGGAATTCCTTTGCCGTTTCATAATTATTTCTATATATTTCGAATTTACCGGAAAGCAATAAAAATATTCCCCGCTGCGAGTCGATTCCCGCCTCTTCGATAATGTGTTCGGCTTTTTCAAGATGTGAACAGACTCGATCCGAGTCACCGATTTGAAGAAATATATCCGCAAGGTGAAGATGCGTTTCGGCAAGTCCCTGGTTATCTTGCAAATAATCGTTAATATCGAGACATTGTTGTAAATTCGAGAGAGCATTCTGGAATTCTGATAGTGCCAAATAGACTTCACCGAGATTTGTTAAACAGAGCGCCTCACCGGGTGTATTCCCGATCCTCCTAAAAATATTCAGCGCCTTATTATAGTAATTGAGCGACTCATTATACTTTTCTTGTTGAAAAGCTGCAATACCCAAATTATTATATATTTGAGCTTCCTGCTGCACATTCCCGATTTCCTTACATAATTTGAGGGCCTCATTCCAATAATATTCCGCCTCCTCATAGTTCTCCCGGCTGCTGTTGACATTTCCCAGATTCAGATAAGGTACAATAAGTTTATCCTTCATCCCCGATTGTTTTAATAGACCCAGCGAATTGGAAAAATGCTGTAATGCATCTTCATAATTGGTTTGATAGAAATTGATAATTCCCATTTTATTATAAAGCGTACTCAACTCCGGAGAGGATTTTTTATCGCTGAATTCATTCAGTAATTTTGTGCACTGACGGTGCGCTTCGGAATAATTCCCTCGCATAATTTCGATTGATACCAACTCGCTCTCTATCTCGATTTGGTCTGAAGGTGATGATGCAAGCGCCGATGCTTCCGAAAGAGATTCAGTTGCTTCATCGAGTTGTCCCAATCTGATTTGTGCAATGCCTAATGATTTTAAATACAATATTTTTTTTGATTCCGGTACATTTTTATGCTGTAAAAGCTGCGTATATATTATTTCCGCATTTCCGTAATCTGCTACAAGTATATATCCATCTCCCAATTTTTCCATTATTGTCCGGACGAGGGATTCGTCCTCAATGTGCAGATCAAGGCACGTTTCAAGCAGTTGATTATATTCATTTAATGCGAAAATAGATATTGCATATTTTGCAGCATCTAAATAATGGTGAACTGCTTTTTGTATATCTCCGGCTTTTCTGTAGTGATATGCGATGTGCTTGTATTGTTCCGACGTCTTTCCCGCATATAGCTTTTCGAGTGATTCGGCAATGAGATGGTGGAGTCCTTGTTTTTCTTCTCCAATTGAATCGTATATGAACTGTTGAAATCTCCGCTGGGCGAAATGATACAAGGTATCTTCGCCGGTTACACTCAAATATCCCTTTCGGGTAAGCTTGTTAACGAACTGGATAGTTCTCTCGGGCGAATACGGGCTGATTTCTTTACACAGCTTGGTTTCGCACGGTGTAGGAAAACAACTCATTATGGCAAGAAGGTTGTTTTCTTCGGGCAATCCCTGGTCTAATTTATTTTGGTATAATTGTGTAATCGTACGCGGAAATCGTTTTTTTCCTTCAGGGTCCTTGAGTGCGTGGTTGAGGGCACGTAAGGCCTCATCGGAAGCGAGTGATGAAAACTGCATTAAAAATTCCCGCAGTAAATAAGGCAATCCACCGACCTCCTGTTGTAATGTCTTAACTATATCCTCATCGATGTGTCGTGTGTTAAGATATGTGGCTGTAAATTCCTGTATCTCCATTTCGTTGAACTCTTCAAGGGAGACAACACCGTTTCCGTTTTTTCTTGTAGGTACCCGCTGGTTATGTTTGCCGGGATGCGATGTTGCAATAATGATTGTCGGCGAATCGGCAAGTGATCGCTCGATGTATTGAAATAGTTCGGCGCTCGACTCGTCTGCAAGATGGATATCATCAACGAGCATTACAAAAGGTTTGTGTTTTGAGAACTCAACAAAAAGGGATGCAACCATATCATGAAACCGTAATTTTGAATTCACGCCTTCGAATAGTTGTTTCTGATTACTCTTATCCCCGGGAAATGAATCCGATGTCAGCGTTTCAAAGACAGAATTATATTGTGAAATGAGCTTTTCACCGGTCGTGTCCATTTTTTTAAGGATAAAGAGAAGTTCCTTGCAAACCATGCGAAACGGTTCATACGGCGCCGATGATTCTCCATAACAGCGGGTGTTGAGCAGCGTTTCCTCGTCGGATTCAATACGCCTTGCCAATTCGGTTAAAAGGGCGGTTTTACCGATGCCCGTATCGCCTTCGACATTAATGAAATGTGAATGCCCGTTCGGAGTACCGGTAATACGGTTTTTGATTTTTTGAAGAAGAGTTTCTAACTCCTCATCCCGGCCGATAATTTTAACGGGCGGAATGTCGGCTATGTGGTTTTTCAAAATATGATACCGGGGAAAAGTATCGTGTAAGTGCTCGATAACGTTGCCTGCATCGGGAAATCTCTTCGCCGGGTCTTTTTCAAGGAGCTTGGTTACGATGTTGTTTAAATTCTCCGGAATATAGTTCCGGTATTGAGAAATGGGAGGGGGGACCTCTCCTATTTGTTTTTTAATTATATCGATAGATGAATCGGCAGCGAATGGAAGTGTCCGGGTGATGAGGTGGTAAAGGGTCATACCGAGTGAATACAGATCTACCCGGTGATCGTATGCTTCACCCCGGAGCAGTTCGGGTGCGATGTATTCCAGTGTACCCCGAATCGGAGGTCTGTCATCACCTACATTTGTTGCGGCGAAACCGAAATCGATGATTTTTACTATCGGTACACGTTCATCATTTATCATCTCTTCGGTAATGAGGATGTTTTCCGGCTTTATATCAAAGTGAATTAAATCGTGTCTGTGAATGTAATGAAGTGCTTCGCAAATTTGATATGTTATTTCATATAGAAATTCGATCGATGCATTTTCCGTTGCCTGAAAAAGATCCTGCCCGTTAATATAACTGAGCGTGAAAAAATAATCGTTTAAATACTCCGGAATATCGGAGGTGACAATCTTATCAAAATGGAAAACTTTAACGAGGTTTGGATGATCGAATTGCTTGAGCGTCAGAAATTCGTCTTTAAGCGATTTTAACGATTCTTCGGTTATGTAATCGGCCTGAATAGTCTTTAATGCGACCGATACATTTTCATAAAAAGTATCCTTAACGAGAAAGACATTTCCCGTTGCACCCGCTCCTATTTTTTCAATAATCTCGCATCGCTTATTGATAATAGCCATAAATTTACTTTATAGTTGATAATTAAACACTTTGAATTTTCTCCTGAGCACCCTCAATTATAAGATGTGCCGATATAACAAACATCGACAGAGCCAGTCCGGGGAAAATTGCGATCCACCAAGCTGTACGGAGATACGGCGTTGCTTCGCCGATTATGTTTCCCCAGCTCGGGATCGGCGGTTGTGTGCCTAATCCGAGAAAACTTAATGCGGCTTCAGCCAAAATCACATTTCCTAATTGCAATACCGCGCCGGTTAGTATTACCGGAAGTACATTCGGCAGCAGGTGGGATCGAATTATACCGAACCAGGAAGCGCCAAGCAGTTTAGCAGCAAGTACAAATTCCCGCTCACGGAGTTTAAGCACTTCGGCCCGGACTAACCGGGCAGTTGTCATCCAACCCGCTGCGGCAAGTATAAATATGA
>SKXH01000157.1 GCA_007128495.1 Bacteroidota bacterium | reverse complement strand
CGAATACCGGGCTGTCCTTGCTCGTCCACGCAATTCCACCATCAACGAAAAATGAGAGTTCCGTCGGCAAAAACGGAAAATTTATTAAGCCGAATCGATCGACACCAAACAATGGAACTCTCGCTTCAAGATTGACCACACCAATTCTGCTCCCGATGAGTAAATGCCCCATATCTCTTCCTTCGATCGCAGAGATATTTCTTATATTATATCCTCGAATATACTGTGGCTGGCCGAGATAGATCGGCCTTATGTTTCCATCTTCAGAATCTCTGCCATATCGTCCGAAATGGAGAGCCCGGAAAGCAAATGTGAAAGGTCTAAACGGCATTGTATACCGCCTGTAATCTGCAAGCAGATTATAAAAATTCAAAGTACCGGTTGTTCCGCCTGCCTGTAATCGATAACGCTGCCCTCTGACCGGCGACGTAAACCCAAAGAACGAGGTATCACCTACATAAGCAACCGAAGCTTGAAAAAGATCAAGCCCGTCGGGTGATTCAAGCGTTACACGTCTGCCGACAGGTTCAACAAACCCGTTAAGAATTCTATATTGTTCCGCTTCAACGTGATATCCTATACGGGTATATCCGCCACTCAATTCAAATCGACGGTTCATACTGAGCGGATAGTGTGCACTACCCGATATAGAATTATAATAAATACGGTAAATCTCATGTACCAACATATCTTCTTGAATTCTCGTGAGCACAAACGGTACGGGGATCCTGCTGATTGAAGCCGACCAGTTCAAGCGTCTGGAGAGATTGGTATATCCAACCAATCCACCGATATCGCGCCAGGTACCCCTGGCTTCAACGGCGGTTACTAAATTATGATTACCGAGCATATCGCTCCAGTATAAACTTGCGCCGCCGACGATTGCGGTGCCAAATGGAGATACTCCGACACCGATACCTGTCGAACCGATATAATCAAGTTCGAGTTGCGGACTATAATTAGTTGAAGGGAATTCGCGGTCGGCTATCAATCCGCCTTCGATATCCGCCAGATACCGGTTAACGATCGTCCGGTCATGTGACTCCGCCGGAGGTAATAATCCGGCATAAGTTTCATAAGACCGCGGCAGGTCGACGGGCTTCGGTTCTAATTCATCCTCATCAAGAGCATACACCGAATATAATCCGTCGTCGAATACAGCAAACATCATTCTGCCCGTCTCCCGTGCAATTGTCAAAGCGGGAGAAAGATCTGTTATACCCGATATACCGGTAAGTACGTTAGTGATTTGATCAACCTCCCCTGTAATCATATCTTTCCGGTAAATATTGCTGAAACCATCGGGATTGGCGACAAAGTATAATTTTGATCCGTCCGGATTAAACTGTGGATTTGTGTGCAATGTATTCCTGAAAATCTCTTCTATCTCAATGGATCCATCGTCAATATTATAGAACGCAATTTGTTTTTTATCATACGTTAATTTTTCAAAATCCGTTCTCCCGGTCCGGTCGGTAAC
Source organism: Bacteroidota bacterium (assembly GCA_007128495.1). Lineage (GTDB taxonomy): Bacteria > Bacteroidota > Ignavibacteria > T3Sed10-11 > T3Sed10-11 > T3Sed10-11. The sequence continues at coordinate 3,072 of SKXH01000157.1, read as the reverse complement.
AAAGGCAATCCTATTTCCATCCGGCGACCATACGGGATGCAGAACGGCATAACGGTCGTCGGTCAGTTTGGTTACCTCTTTAGTATCGAGATCAATGGTGTACAAATTGCTTGTTCCCCCCTTCATTCCTGCAAAAGCAATTGTGGAACCATCCGGCGACCAGGAGAGAGTCGATATAGTACCCGCTCCATCTACTTTTATTCGCTTCTTGACCTTTCTCGATTCGACGTCAAGCAGAGCGATTCTGTTTTCACCTTTTTGAAACACCACAAAAGCAAGCTGCCGACCGTCGGGCGACCATGCCCCCGACGAATTAATAAACCGCAATGCATCGAAGTGAGAGTCGGTATTGGCGCTGACGAGTTTTCTTATTACTTCACCCGTATGCGCATCTGCAAGAAAGAGATCGATACCGAAGAGATCCCGCTCAGAAAGAAATGCGACATATTTTCCATCCGGACTAACAGCCGGACCGATATTCATATCCCCGGCATCAATATCACGGGCAAGTATCCGTTCTCCGATATCCCTGGGTTCTACACGATCCTCAAGAAATGAGGCATATTCTTCTCTGGTTTTCTCCTCCCATTTCATGGAGAGTGTATCTGCCGGCACCCCGAGTACTAATTTTATCGATCTTTCAACGCCAACTTTTCCGGCATTCCGGTACATTTTGTGAATAACATTATCACCGTATGTACCTCCCACAAACGCCCAAAATGCATGGCCGTAACGGTACGGGAAATACTCATTCGGATAGCGGGTCATTGCACGAACCGTAGGAAATTTGTCTTTTACAAGGACCTGGCGCAGCCACATCGCCGTAAAAGCATCATCGTGGCCGAGGGTTAAATATTCCGCCATACCTTCGATAAACCACAATGGTATATTCTGTATATTAAAACGCCCTTCGGCGCGCTGTGCAATATCGTATTGAAAAACGTGTACAATTTCGTGACCGAGTACGTGATCGGTATCGGCATAATTCCCTGCGATAGGCATAACAATGCGATTTTTCAAACCTTCGGTGACCCCACCGACTCCTTCCCCGATAAAACTTCGTATTACGTTCGTCTGCTGAAAATCGGCATCATCAGCATAAAAAATTATCGGTTTTCGTTCATCAAATTCATGGTCAAACAATATCGACAACCGGTGATACCATCGCTCTGCCATACGGCCGATATCCATTATAACTTCTTCTTTTTCATCATAATAATAGATATCAAAATTTTCGGTTTGTATGTAATTAAAATCGAATTGATCGTATTGTACTTTATTCCGACCGAAATATTGCGAAAATGCATCGGCAGAAAATAGCGTGGTTAGTAATAAAACCGAGAGAATACCACTTAAAACAATTAATGCCCTCTCACTATATAATACCTTCATATCCCTCTCCTGTTCGTCGTAACAATCACATTTTCTATACCAAAATTTACAAATTTATAAAAAATACCCATATAAATACCGCTGTACATTATTTACTACAAATATTTTACAAATTTCATTCCCTATTTCCAATCTTTTGGGGAACGTGCCGTTATTTCAGATCGGTAATTCTTCTAATTCCATTCCCAGGGGTTCCGGTCCGATTTGCTGCAATCCTCTTGCTTTTCCGATATAGAGGGCGCTGTTAATTAATCCGATATGACTGAATCCCTGCGGATAATTTCCGAGATGCAGGTGCTGCGCCGCATCAACTTCTTCTGCAAATAATCCGAGCGGACTGATATGACTCAGGACATTTTGATATAATTCTTCCGCTTCTTCAATTCGTCCGGATAACGCCAACACATCCACCATCCAGAAAGTACACAATAAAAACGTACCTTCACCGCCGGGCAACCCGTCCTCTCCGTTATATCGATATATTAAACCGTTATGCGATAAATTTTTCCCGATAGCTTCGATAGTCCCCTGAACTCGCGGGTCGTTCGCGGGCAGAAATTCAAGGAGCGGGATTAATAATGCGGTTGCGTCAAGATACTTGGAATCAAAATCCTGTACAAAGCTGTTGAGTTTTTTGTTGAACCCGTGTTTCAATATCGCATCCCGTATGTCATCGCGTGCTTTTCTCCATTTATTAACAGGGGCACCGAATCCGCAGTATTTTGCCATACGTAAGCTGCGGTCTATTGCCACCCAGCACATTAGTTTTGAATGGGTAAAGTGTTTTGGTTCGCTGCGGACTTCCCAGATGCCGTAATCGGGAGTATTCCAAATATCGCATACATAATCGGTTATCCTGCGTATCATTGTCCATAGTTCTTCCGAGATGCCCCGCTCATACCGGTATGTCTCGAAAAAAGCTTCGATCAACTCACCGTAAATATCCAGTTGTATTTGTTTTGCTGCCCCGTTCCCTATCCTGACCGGCCGGGAATCTTTGTAGCCCGATAAGTGGCCGAGTATTTCCTCGGTTAAATCCATATCGCCGCGTAACCCGTACATGATCTGGATATCAGACGGATGCTCTTTCATCTGGCAAATGCGTTGAAACCAGTGAAAATACTCCAGCGCTTCATCTTTATGCCCCATATCGTATAATGCCTGTGCGGTAAAGGATGAATCGCGTATCCACGAATAACGATAATCCCAGTTCCTGACACCGCCGATTTCTTCCGGTAACGACGTAGTAGGAGCTGCGGCTATAGCGCCGGTTGCGGGGTGGGTTAATAATTTTAATACGAGACCGGCACGAACGACCGTGTCGTGCCAGGGTCCTTTAAAAATGCAGGTATCGATATCGCAATCGTGTGCCCAGTTCTGCCAGTACCGGATTGTCCTGTTGAGAAAATCCTCACACTCTTCGTGAGAAAATGTATGCATCTCATTGTACGACAGGATAAACCATACGGCATCCCCTTTTTGTAACTTTAGTGTGGAGAAAACTTCCTGGGTATTGAGTTTTAGTCGCGCGTTCGAGTAAAGGAAAAGTTGTTGACTTTCACCGTGTGCAACGATCCCGCCATTTTTCTTCTGAAGCAGCGGAACATTCCGGGCATAATCGAAGCGCGGGATGAATTCCACCTGTACTTCAATATTTCCCTCTGTGCATTCAATTTTCCT
>SKXH01000094.1 GCA_007128495.1 Bacteroidota bacterium | reverse complement strand
GTTTGAAGGTCACCTTGTCGTAAACTGACAATTAATCACCAGCGGTATACATGGAAACTGTTAAAAACGATAAACAAACTTTTCTAAAACGTACGCACACATGTGGTGAGTTGCGAAAACAGCAAATCGGAGAGACCGTCGTTTTAAACGGCTGGATCGATACCCGCCGTGATCTGGGCGGCGTTATATTTCTCGATTTACGTGATCGTTACGGAATAACACAAATCGTTTTTGCACCTCAACATGATGAAGAATTGTATCGCCGTGCTCAATTGTTACGCGGTGAATATGTGGTAGCGGTAAGCGGTATCGTGGAGCACCGCCCCGACGGTACGTATAACCCGAATATCCCCACCGGTGAAGTTGATGTGGTCGTTCGGGAGCTTGAAGTTTTAAGCAAAGCCGAAACACCCCCGTTTCAAATTAAAGACCGCGTGGATGTAAGCGAAGATCACCGGCTTAAGTATCGCTACATCGATCTTCGCCGTCCTACCATGCGTAATAATTTATTGATGCGACACCGGATGGCGCAAACGACACGCAGATATTTTGACGAACATAATTTTGTTGAAGTCGAAACACCGTTTTTGATGAAAAGCACTCCAGAAGGGGCGCGGGATTTTCTGGTACCGAGCAGGGTGAATAAGGGAAAGTTTTATGCGTTGCCCCAATCGCCGCAAACATATAAGCAAATTCTCATGGTATCCGGATTCGATCGCTATTTTCAGATCGTTAAATGTTTCCGCGATGAAGACCTGCGTGCCGACCGTCAGCCGGAATTTACACAGATCGATATTGAAATGTCGTTCGTCGATGAAGATGATGTATTTACAATATCGGAAGGGTTGATGGTGCGCTTATTAAAAGAAGTACTCGACGTCGAGTTTGCCGCTCCGTTCGATCGCTTGAGCTTTATAGATGCAATGAAACGGTACGGCACCGATAAGCCGGACAGGAGATTCGGACTCGAAATAACAACACTGTCGGAGATCGTGAGGGATGTTCCTTTTAAAGTATTCAGCGACACGATCAAAAACAGCGGTGCTGTAGCGGGAATTGTTGCACCGGGATGCGCCTCGTATACCCGTAATCAACTCGATAATCTTGTCGAGCTCACGAAATCCCTTGGCGCAAAAGGGTTGGTTTACGTAAAGATGACGGAAAAGGGCTACGAAACACCGGTACAAAAATTCTTATCACAGGATGACCTCGCCGCCATAGCAAATGCCGTCGGCGCAAATACCGGTGATTTAATTTTAATCGTTGCAGATACATGGAAAAATTGTTACAGCGTGCTCGGCGACTTACGGCTTGAATTCGGAAAGCGTTTGGAGCTTATCGATCATGATAAAATCGATCTACACTGGGTGACGGAGTTTCCGTTATTCGAATGGAATGAGGAAGACAAACGGTACTACGCGATGCATCATCCGTTTACTTCACCGCGGCTCGGAGATATTGAGAAACTCAAAGAAAGCGTTGAGGGGGTAGATGCCCGCGCGTATGATCTTGTGATGAATGGTAATGAAATTGCCGGCGGAAGTATAAGGATTCATACACCCGAACTGCAATCGATTGTATTCGATAAACTCGGAATCACCCCCGAAGAGGCCGAACAAAAGTTCGGTTTCTTAACGGATGCATTTAAATACGGAGCACCGCCGCACGGCGGTATTGCATTCGGATTCGACCGGCTTGTGATGTTGTTTGCCGGACAGAAATCCATTCGTGACGTTATAGCTTTTCCGAAGACCAGCAGCGGATTGTCGCTTATGGACGGATCACCCTCTGAAGTATCGGAGGAGCAGTTAAAAGAATTACATCTGAAATTACGGTTATAAAACATGAAAGCACCAATACGAATAGCAAGCGGACAAGGGTTCTGGGGAGATCTGTTGACCGCTCCGAAAATGCAGGTTACAAAAGGTCCGATCGATTATCTGGTGATGGATTATCTCGCCGAGGTAACGATGTCTATCATGCAAAAGCAAAAGCGGCGTGATCCACAACTTGGATACGCGAAGGACCTCGTACCGCTTATCGCCGATATTCTTCCCGATTGTATGGAGCGAAATGTAAAGATCATCACAAACGGAGGCGGCGTTAATCCACAGGCCTGCGCTGAAGCAATACTTGCCAGTGCCCGTGAACTGGGAATCAAAGGCTTGAAAATCGGTGTTGTTACTGGTGATGACATTTTAGGGCGTATGGATGAATTTCGCTCGAAAGGTATTGAGTTCAGCAATATGGAAACCGGCGAAGATGTTGGTATCATCGCCGATAAAATTTCCAGTGCCAATGTTTATTTCGGTGCCTTTCCCATTGTAGAAGCGTTGCAGCAAGGTGCCGATATTGTTATTACCGGCCGTACGACCGATACAGGTCTGACACTTGCTCCGATGATATATGAATACGGCTGGAAAGAAGACGATTGGGATAAACTGGCGGCGGGGACGATTGCCGGGCATATTATGGAATGCGGCGGTCAGGCAACCGGCGGAAATTTTTCTGCCGACTGGAAGAGCGTACCCGAACTTGAAAACATAGGGTTCCCGATCACCGAAGCAAATGCCGATGGAAGTATCGTGATCACAAAACACGAAGGCACCGGCGGACTGGTGACGCAGCAAACGGTTAAGGAACAATTGTTATATGAGATCGGCGATCCTTCGAATTACATAACGCCCGAAACAATAGCTGATTTCACCACCATTCAATTGTCGGATGATGGACCGGATCGCGTGAAGATGAGCGGTGTGAAAGGCAGACCGTGCACAGATACATACAAAGTTTCAATGTCGTATACCGACGGCTATACGGCGGTGAGTACGTTAACTTATACGTGGCCGGATGCACTTGAAAAAGCTCAGGCAGCCGATCGGATATTACGAAAGCGTTTGGATAACCTCGGTTTAAAATTTGAGGAAATACGCACCGAGTTTGTGGGTGTTAACGCCTGTCACGGTCATCTGGTACCGGTTCCCGCTGATGTGAATGAAGTCGTATTACGGTTCGGCGTTCGAGGACAGGATTTTAAAACGGTTGAACGATTCGGTAAAGAGATTGCACCGTTAATATTGACCGGACCACCGAGCGTTACCGGTTTTGCCGGCGGCAGACCAAAACCAAGTGAAGTAATAGCATTCTGGCCGGCATTAATGCCGAAGAATGCGGTAACACCGAGTATAACAATCGAACAAATTTGATATGCATATACGTTTAATTGATATAGCGCATGCCCGGTCGGGCGATAAAGGGGATACGGCAAATATCGGGTTGATTGCCCGTGATGAAAAACACTATCCCATACTGAAAAAATATGTAACCGCCGAAAAAGTGAAATCATTTTTCGGCGAAATGGTGAAAGGGGATGTAGAGCGGTTTGAATTGCCGAATCTCGGCGCATTGAATTTTCTACTGCACGGAGCGCTCGGCGGAGGCGGTACAAAATCGCTGATGACCGATGCGCAGGGTAAAACCTTTGCTGCGGCACTATTACGCATGGAAATTGATATAGAAGAAACAGTTTAAATTGGAGAGGTGATACTATGCAAGAAATAAAAACCGAAGTTAACGATCTTCGATCAAAGATCCTCTATTTACGGAGGTATCTTTGACATTGAGCGAAAAGAGCACGAGATAGCAGAGCTGCAGGAAAAGACCCAGGAACCCGGGTTCTGGCAAGACAATATCGCCGCCCAAAAAATAATGCGTGAAATAACAATGCGCAAAGAATGGGTGGATTCGTGGGCGGATCTTAATAAACAAGTCGAAGACCTGGCCGCACTCATTGAACTCGATGAAGAATCGGACGATAATTCTTTACGGTCAGAAATTGAAGCGGAATTGCAGAAAGTAAAAGAGGGAATAGCCGACCTGGAATTTTACAGCATGTTGAGCGATGAGGACGATCAACGTAATGCATTGCTCACGATACATGCCGGAGCAGGTGGCACCGAAGCGCAGGATTGGGCGCAAATGCTTATGCGCATGTATCTGCGCTGGGCGGAACGTAAAGGTTTTCAGGCAACCATGTTCGATATGCTCGAAGGCGACGGAGCGGGAATTAAAAGCACCACGATCGAGATAAAAGGTAGTTATGCATATGGTTATCTGAAGGCGGAAAACGGCGTTCATCGTCTGGTGCGTATTTCACCGTTCGATGCAAATGCACGGCGCCATACATCGTTTGCTTCCGTGTTTATCTATCCGGAAATTGAAAACGAAAAAGATTTTGATATCGAAATCAATCCCGCCGACATTGAAATGGATACATTCCGGGCAGGCGGTAAAGGCGGTCAAAATGTTAATAAGGTCGAAACTGCCGTTCGTTTGCGTCATCTGCCGTCGGGCATTGTTGTATCATGTCAGCAGCAACGATCCCAGCATCAGAATCGCGAACGTGCTGTGATGATGTTGAAGGCCCGACTCTATCAAAAAATGAAAGAAGAGGAGGAAGCAAAACGTGATGCAGTTGAAGGGACGAAGAAAAAGATCGAGTGGGGAAGTCAAATCCGTTCGTATGTGTTTCACCCCTACAATATGGTTAAAGACCACCGAACCAATGTTGAAACGAGCGATACGCGCGGCGTGATGGACGGTGATATCGACCGGTTTATTAAAGCATACTTAATTGAATTCGGTTCACAATCGGAATTAAAAACAGCGTAATATGATAACTTTTGTGATGCCCGGCCACTCTCATTAGATGTACAATTATGGCATATGAATCATTTATAGCCCGCCGTCATTTATCTGCCCGTCACCGGACGGGTTTTATATCCTTTATTACATTTATTGCAATCCTCGGTGTAGCCATCGGCACGATGGTGCTCGTTGTAGCGCTTGCGATTATTACCGGCTTCGAGCGTAAGCTCGAGGATACTCTTGTCGGATTTTCCTCTCATATTCAGGTGATCGGATTTCAGAATCAACCGCTCAGGGATTACGAAACGACCGTTGTAGCGATACGGGAAACCGGCGGTATACGGGATGTGGCACCATTTATTCAACGGGAGGGAATGATACGTTCACGTGAAGGTTTTGAAGGTATTCTTATGAAAGGTATAGAACCGGAAGACGGTGCCGCGGAAATGAAGGATTATATAACTTCCGGATCGTTCGATCTTACCGAGCAGGAACCGAACCGCGGGGGTATCATAATCGGTCGACAGCTGGCGAGACGGCTTGCCGCAGATATCGGGGACAGGTTAACGATCTTTGCACTCGAACAAGCCGAAGGGACCGATATCGGCTTTGCCCGCGCTGCACAGTTTATAGTTACCGGTTTCTATGAAACAGGTATGGCGGAATATGATGATATCTATGTCTTTGTCGATCTCGCATCAGCACAGCGTATGCTGCGGATGGATGGTATGGTCTCGGGATATGACATTATGGTAAGCGACATTGACCGGATTCAAAATATCTCCGAAGGATTGTTTACACAACTCGGTTATCCGCATTACCCGCGGACTATGTACCAGATGTACCGGCATTTATTTACATGGATAGAGTTGCAGAAAAAACCTATCCCGATTATTCTCGGCTTGATTATTCTTGTGGCATCGGTAAATATCATCGGAACCATGCTGATGCTCGTTATGGAAAAAACCAGACAGATAGGAACACTAAAAGCGCTCGGTATGACGCGGCAAAGCATCGGGAAAATATTTGTAATAAACGGAATGATCATCGGTGCGGTTGGGGTTGCAATCGGTAATCTGGCTGGATTTATTCTGTCCTTTATTCAATATAAATATCAGATTATTTCCATACCCGGTGAAATTTATTATATGAACTATGTGCCGATTGCCATTGAACCGCTTCAGTACCTGATCGTAACGGCGGTTGCGCTGGCAATGTGTTTCATTTGCAGCATTGTACCGGCACGGCTTGCCGGACGGCTTGACCCCGTTACAACAATACGGTTTGCCTGATGAGATTTGAACGATTCATAGCACGACGATACCTTTTATCGAAACGTAAAGCACGTTTTATCAGCATCATTACGTTAATTTCCGTAATCGGAATAACGGTGGGCGTTGCTGCTCTTATTATTGTGCTGTCGGTTTTTAATGGCTTCAACAGTCTTGTCACCGATATACTGGTCGGTTTCGACCCGCATCTGCGCGTTGAGCCCTCAACCGGAACCGAACTGCCTGCATATGAACGGGTTGTCTCGGTGCTTGGTGAGGATGAGCGGGTGAAGGTATACTCACCTGCGGCGAGCGGCAGGTCGATGATCGTCTTAAACAACATCAACCGGATAATCAATGTCCGGGGGATGGCCCCTGATAAAATGCCCGAGGTATCCGGCGTTGATGAATCAATTGTGCTCGGTTCACTGCAACTTGAGCGGCCCGATAATTCTGACGGAATTGTACTGGGAATTGGTCTCGCCGACCGTCTCAACGCTATGCAGGGCGATACGGTAACGGTTATCAGTCCGCAGGGAATGGAGGCGGCGCTTTTACGTTTCGGGCAGCCGATACTCCGCCGGTATATTGTTTCGGGGATTTATGAATCGATGAATCAGGATTACGATGCGAATTATGCATTTGTTTCATTGTATAGTGCACAGCGTTTGTTCAATCTGGGTGATGATATAACCGGAGTAGAACTTCGCCTTCATAATTTCAGACAGTCTGAAACGGTGAAAACCGACCTTCAACGCGAGCTTGGTGATGAATACATCGTGCAAACGTGGTACGATCTTCACAGGGATCTCTATTCTGTTATGGAGATCGAACGGTGGGGAGCATATATAATTTTATCATTAATTATTGCAGTCGCGACATTCAATATTCTCGGATCGCTTACTATGACCGTGATAGAGAAGACGCGTGACATCGGTGTGTTGAAAGCAATGGGTGCAACAAAACGTGAAGTCATTCGCATTTACTTATTTGAAGGTATATTGGTCGGGATTGTAGGATCGGTTCTCGGCAGCTTGATCGGCTATATAGTTTGCTACTTACAAATACAATATCATTTATTTCCCCTTGACCCGACTGTATATATTATCCCTGCACTGCCTGTGGAGATACGATTATTTGACTTTGTAGCGGTCGGCGGCGCTGCACTTGTGTTATCTTCACTTGCAGCATTATATCCCGCGAAGCGCGCCGCGCGGGTATTGCCGGCACAAGCAGTACGATGGGAGTAATGGAGAGGAAAAGTAACGTATGAAAAAACAAAAATATATATTACAAGCCGAAGGTATCACGAAACGATATACCATGGCCAAGCGCCATGATCTTGAAGTGCTCAAAGGAATATCGCTCGATATCAAAAGAAAAGAAACGATCGCTGTTATAGGACCCTCGGGTGCCGGGAAGAGCACATTGCTGCACATACTGGGAGGACTGGATCGTCCGAATGAAGGAAAAGTATTTTATGGTACCGAAAATATATTTGATTATTCGGATGATCGGCTGGCGCGTTTTCGAAACAGAGAGATCGGATTTGTGTTTCAATTCCACCATCTATTGCCGGAATTTACCGCACTTGAAAATGTACTTATGCCCGGTTTGATACACGGAAAATCGTTTGCAAAAAGCGAGCAAAAAGCAAAAGAATTGCTCAAGTTAGTGGCTCTTTCGGATCGGATGTCGCATTTTCCGTCAGAATTATCGGGTGGCGAGCAGCAGCGGGTGGCGGTAGCACGAGCGCTATTAAATGATCCGAAAATCTTATTTGCAGACGAGCCATCCGGAAATCTCGACCGCACCGGGGGCGAGCAATTGCACAACCTTTTATGGCAGTTGAATCACGAAATCGGTATTACTCTCTTCATTGTTACGCATAATCTTGAGTTGGCCGGAAAAGCAGACCGGATAGTACGGCTTTTAGACGGAAAAATAGACGATTCTGTACCGGAAAAAAACCGAAATTAATTTTTCTCAGATATTGACATTTAGTAGAAAAAACGTATATTTGGTATAGACCGTTACGACAGTTTCTCCCCTGACTGTTGTAATTCAAAAGGTCAAGCCCGGTGTCCCCCCCAACACCGGGCTTTTTAATTCTCACGGGGCAAATAAAAAATACTGGTGTAACAATTCTATGGCACGACCCGTTAAAAAGAAAAGATCAAGACGTAAACAGCGCGGCGATCGAACGCTTCCCCTGACAAAAGTAAATTACATTATGCTGCTTGTCGGTGTGGGAGTAATTATAATAGGATATTTGTTTATGTTAGAGGGATCGGTTGACGGCGTGATGCCGATAGTGATTGCACCGATATTGTTGATCATCGGTTATTGTATTATAATTCCGCTGGCATTGCTTTATAGAAAGAAAGAAGAAGTAAGCGAAAATGCCGAATCTGCATCACAAAGTTGACATTCCCTGAGATGTTTTTTATCTTATTAGATTATTGTCGTTTTTATAACCGAGGCTGTAGCTCAGCTGGTAGAGCATCTGCCTTTTAAGCAGGTGGCCGATGGTTCGAATCCATCCAGCCTCACTGATCATATATGCGGAAGTGGTGGAATTGGTAGACACGCCATCTTGAGGGGGTGGTGCCTCGAAAGGGCATGGGGGTTCAAGTCCCCCCTTCCGCACCAATTTTAAATAAACATAACACTATATGGAGGGTGATACTAATGAAGAGAATCGCAATGTTGCTGGTACTCTTGCTGTCTGTCGGTCTGATAGGTCTTGCACAACAACACGACGACCCACAGGTACAGGCGGATGAGCTCTTCAATGAGGGGAACTCGCATTTGCGTGCGGGCAATTTAGCCGAAGCCGTCAATAAATACTCAGAGGCGCTGGAAATCGTAGAAGACCACCGGTACTATTATCAAAAGGGGGTAGCCCTGCTACGAATGCAGCGTTTTGATGATGCCATCAACTCATTGAATGATGCACTCGATCACGGATCCGATATGGAAACTGTCGGAAGAGCTTTATCCGGTGCTTATATGGGCTTGGGTGAGGAACTGTTCAGTGCAGGAAATTATTCAGGTGCCATTGATCGTTATAAAGAAGCAGTGGAAATTAATCCTGACCCGCGTTTCTATAACCGGATTGCTATTGCAAAACGGCGAAATAATCAGGAGCAGGAAGCAGTCGAAAATTTCCAACGGGCTATTGAAATGAACCCGAACTATGCTGTCGCATATGCAGGACTGGCTGGCGCATACGTTAGTTTGCAGCAGTATAACAATGCAATAGAAGCGTACTCAACGGCTCTCGAGCTTGAGCCCGCGATGCAGCAGGCCCGGAGGGGATTGGCCAGTGCGTATACTGCACAAGGGAATGAGATACTCGAGCGAGGTCGGATCAATGAAGCTATCAATACTCTTGAGAAGGCAATCGAAGCATATGACCAGCACAGCCAAGCGTATTTACTCCTTGCGGTTGCTAATAATCGTCGCGGCAACTATCAGCGTGCTGAAGAGCATGCACGAAATGCTATAGAATATAAGACCGGCGGCCAAAAAGGCGGCGAATATTTCGAGCTTGGTGTCGCATTGCGAAATCAGGGAAGAAAACAGGAAGCAATTGCTGCATTTGAAGAAGCCGCCAAAGATTCACGCTACCGGCGAAATGCAGAGTATGAACTCGAAGAGTTACGATAATTGCTCATTATGAGAATTATTTGAAAAAAACCCCATTTCTAGAGGTCGAGGATGGGGTTTTTTTATTTTAAGTTGATTTTTATCTTTATAGTATCTATATTTGAGATATTATTGATTTTCAAAATATGAATTTTATGCGCTACATTATTATATTATCTTTGTTTATTTTCTCTTTATTATTAATCGGGTTCTCCGGTTCCCGCGTTACTAATTTATCGGTGGCTACCGAGGGAAGAGATATTACCATATCGTGGGAAATGCTTGATCAAATCGGAGTGCGGCATTTTAATGTAGAACGAAGAACTGCCGATCAGGAAAATTTCACTCAAATTAATAACAATCCGATTGAACGGAACGACAGTAAAAAATATGAGTATGTCGACCGGGGCGTGTATAAACAAGACAACGCTATTGTTTTTTACAGGGTAGCGATAGTGGAAATAAATGGAGGTGTTTACTATTCCGATATTGCTCCACTCGGCAAGATAAGCAGTGTCCGGCGGACGTGGGGAAGTATCAAATCAATGTTCCGGTAGTGTTAATGGACGTATAGCTTTTTTAAAAAACCAAAGCGATGCCCAGTCACCTGTGTATCGCTTTTTTATTATATTAAGGTATGCTGCAGTTACCCAAAGATCTTGTTCTTGCGTCGGGGTCTCCGCGTCGATTACATCTATTGCGACAAGTGGGGTTGCAATTCCGTGCTCTATCGGCTTCAATCGATGAGGAATATAACGGAAGAAAGCCGGAGGACTTCGCGATGGATATGGCGGTTGAAAAAGCAAGAACCATCGCCGTTACTCTTGAACGGGCAATAGTGCTTGCTGCAGATACCATCGTAGTACTCGACGGAAAAATTTTGGGAAAGCCGGACGACTCAACACAGGCAAAAAAAATGCTTCAATCCTTAAGTAACCGGATGCATGAGGTTATTACCGGCTACAGTATTTTCGACCGACCATCAGACAATGTGATTACGAACTATGAATTAACGCGTGTGTGGTTTCGGGAACTGGAGCCCGAAGAGATTGAAAACTATGTTGCTTCCGGTTCGCCGCTTGACAAAGCCGGCGCCTACGGTATTCAGGATGACTTCGGCGCGGTGTTTGTCAGCCGCATAGAAGGGTGTTACTATAATGTCGTAGGATTACCGCTTGCAAAAGTATATACTGATTTGAAACGAAGTATAGCACACAATATCATGTAAAAACAAAAGAGGTGCATAGATATGGATCGGAAAATTCGCGTCCTTGTAGGTAAAGCCGGACTGGACGGTCATGACCGTGGTGCAAAAGTGGTTGCCGCTGCATTACGGGATGCAGGTATGGAAGTAATTTATACCGGAATCCGCAAGTCACCCGAAATGATAGTCGAAGCTGCATTGCAAGAGGACGTCGATGCTATCGGCATTAGCATCCTGAGCGGTGCACATATGACGGTTTTTACGAAAATAAAATCCTTGATGGATAAAAATGATATGCATGATGTTCTGTTGTTCGGGGGAGGTATCATACCCGATAAGGATGTTCAGAAGTTAAAAGAATTAGGAGTAGGTGAAATCTTTACACCGGGTGCCTCGACATTGGAGATTGCCGGGTACGTTAAGAAATGGGTGGAGGAAAACAGAAATTAAATTAATAAGCCCTCATTACATATAATGAGGGCTTTCTCACATCGATAGGTTCAACTCGTTTGAGCGACTTTTACGACGCTGGTCGCGTGGAGTCCTTTCGGCCCTTCTTCATATTCAAACTCTACAGTCTCACCTTCATGCAGGGTTCGATATCCCTCGCCGCTGATCGACTTGTAATGGACGAAGACATCCTCCCCTGTCGATTTCTTAATGAAACCGAATCCCTTGGCATTGTTGAACCATTTTACCGTACCGCGTTCCATAAGATATTGTACCTCATTACGGTTTATGGAATACCCTCCCGTTCGGGAAATGGGGGGTGTGAGTTTACAGCGGAATATAATATTCGAATTCGCTAAAATCAAGGAGATGCGAGAAATAATATAAAATCTCCCCGTATCGTAAAAAATTAGGAATATTTTCGCGATACTTTGGGGAGATTATACCGTATTATTATTTCTTCTTCGATCGAGTCGATGATGAAGAACCCTTTTTCTCATAGGATTCGATGAACGGCTTGAATAGATCGATCGGGATCGGGAACAGCGTCGTCGAGTTATTCTCGCTTGCAATGTCTCCGAGGGTCTGCAGATATCGAAGCTGGAATGCAACGGGATAATCGCTAATGATCTTGGCCGCATCGAATAATCTTTGTGCCGCTTGATATTCACCTTCGGCCCGAATGATCTTCGAACGCCGTTCGCGTTCTGCCTCTGCTTGTCGTGCCATTGCACGCTGCATTTCGACGGGAAGATCGACGTGCTTAACTTCAACGGCAGATACTTTAATGCCCCATGGCTCGGTCTGGTGATCGATGATTTGCTGAAGCGCGCGATTGATTTTATCACGTTCAGCAAGCAGCTCGTCAAGCTCCGATTGGCCGAGAATACTTCGCAACGTTGTTTGGGAAAGCTGCGAGGTAGCCATCAAGTAATTCTCTACCGAGACAACTGCTTTGTCGGGTTGGATGACGCGAAAATATACGACCGCATTGACTTTCACGGAAACGTTATCCCGTGTGATAATGTCTTGCGTCGGTACGTCCATAACAATGGTCCGCAAACTAATCCGAACCATTTTATCGATTATCGGGATTAATAGAATTAATCCGGGACCTTTAACGTTAATTAAACGACCGAGTCGGAAGATAACGCCCCGTTCGTACTCACGTAAAATTCGGATTGCATTTGCTAAGATGATAACCGCGAATGCAACGCCAATACCAATTACAGTCGGGAGAACTTCCATGGATAATCTCCTTTCGATTTAGTCGGTTTTTTCAACCTTTAGTTTCATGTTATCAACACCCACAACTTTCACCCGTTCTCCTTTTTTAATTTTTCCGCTCACGGATTCCGCCGTCCACCTTTCACCGAATGCACGAACTTCACCGGTTGGATCAAGCAATTCAAGTGCTTCACCGAAAGTACCTATTAACCCTTCAGAGCCGGTCGCGGGTTTGCGTAGTTGCGCTCGTATACCGAGACTAATTGCAAACAAAAAGAATGCGGCAATAAAGAACGTAACCGGAATGATTACCGTCCAGGAAATACGGGCGTATTCAAGTGCTGAATCCGGATCGACAAGCATAATAGAGCCGAGAAGAAGCGATACTATCCCGCCTATGCTGAGGATCCCGTAGCTCGGTACTTTAATTTCCAATAAAAATAATATGATCGCAAATATAATCAACGCGATACCCGCATAGTTTACCGGTAATGTGTGCAATGAGTAGAAAGCAAGGATAAGCGATATGACGCCGATCACCCCGGGAAATATAGCACCGGGATTATATATTTCAAACATTATACCGGCAAATCCGACCATCATCAAGATGTACACTATATTGGGATCACTAATAATATTGAGAAAGCGTTGCTGCCAATTCATCTCGAGTATTATTATTTCCGCATTTTGGGTGGAGAGCACTCGTGTTTCGCGTTTGGTTTCGATCTCTTGTCCATCGAGTTGTATCAACAGGTCGTTTATATCGCTCGCAATGATATCTATTATGTTGTCCCGGAGCGCCTCCGATTCCGTTACCGAGAGTGATTGTCGCACTGCTTTTTCCGCCCACTCTACATTTCGATCCCGGTGTTCTGCAATGGTACGTATGAAAGCAGAAGCATCTGAAAGGGCCTTCTCGATCATTACCGTATCTGCCTGACCGTCCATACCGACGGGATGGGCAGCGCCCATATTGGTGCCGGGAGACATGGCCGCAATATGACCTGCAAGTGTAATGAAAACGCCCGCTGATGTAGCGGAAGATCCGCTCGGTGATACAAATACTGCGACAGGAATTTCACTCTCAAGAATATCGCTGACAATTGCCCGTGTGGATGTCAGCAAACCACCCGGGGTGTTAATCTCAATAATCAACATTTCAGAACGCTCATCTCTGGCGGTTTCGATGCTTGAGGTTATCATCGAGGCAACGGCTGGATTTATTGAACCGTCGATTTTCATGACGTGTACGGTCGATCGCTCTTCTGAATTTCCCGGCTGCAGCAATCCAATGGCTAAGATTATTGCCGTAAATAGTGCTCTTTTCATGATTCTCCACGCCCCTTCGTCAATGGGAAATTAATGTTTAAAATTTTCTCGTTCCTGTTTAGCGGAAAGGGTGGGATGACCTCCGGTGATCCCACCGTGAAACTTTCCGGTTTTACAATGTTATTACGATACCTACTTCTTTTCACATTCCCGGCATAGCGGAAAGGGTGGGATGACCTCCGGTGATCCCACCGAGAAACTTTCCGGCTTTTCAATATTATTACGATACCTACTTCTTTTCACATTCCCAGCATAGCGGAAAGGGTGGGATTCGAACCCACGGTACCCGCAGGTACACGCGCTTTCCAGGCGCGCCAGTTCAGCCACTCCTGCACCTTTCCGTATACTCTTGTATAATGATAAGGTATAAAGTTTTACTTTGAAAATCAACGGAATTTTTTTCTGAGTTGCCTTAACTATAGTATTTGCTGAAATGCAGAAAATATTGTATTATTGAATTTGTAGAAACCAAATTCAACCGTTCATTCACTTCAGGAGGATTATAAATGCGTGTCCAAGATGAACTTCGCGGAGATATCGTAATTGTCAAACTTAAGGGAGATATGATGGGAGAGCCGGATACAGCTGACTTTCGTGATAAAATTCAGGAATTGCTTGAAAAAGGTATGAAAAAAATCATTCTGGATCTCTCAGGTGTAAAGTGGATGAATAGTTTAGGATTGGGTGCACTGATCTCCGCCTTTACCTCCGTCAAAAATAACGATGGTACAATGGTCATAACGAACGTAACTAAAAAAGTAGAGAGTTTGTTTATGATTACACAATTAATTAAAGTTTTTAAACATTATGACACAGTGGATGAGGCGATTGCTGCCTTAGAATAAATTATGAAGATGAAGGTGTCTGTTTTTATAGTGGTTATGGTTGTAGCCGGTATCGGCCAATATTCGTGTGAACCGGTTGATGATGAGGGAATACCGTTCGGAGTAGAATTTAGGGTTGAGTATGGCCAGTCTGTTACTCTTGAGGATGGCATTGAATTAACATTTCTGGAGCTAAAGCGGGAAGCTCGCTGTCCCGAGGGTGCCGTTTGTACATGGGATGGTGAAGCCGTAATTGCTGTTGCATTGGGACATGAGGATGAAATAGGTTCTGTTATTGAACTTTCTATACCCGGTCACGTGGATGCTCAAAGCAACATGGGGCATACCTATAAACAGCATGGGGGTTATAATATCTCACTCCGGCAGTTAGACCCCTATCCTCTGATTGATCATACAGAGGCAAAGCATCGATATGTTGCACGTGTGATCGTGGAACAATTAAATAACGAAGAGGAGTTAACACCGGGATAACTCCTCCTCGCTAAGCTGTCTGTTATTGTTGTCGTATCGATTCTATTAACTGATAAAATTCCTGCTCAGTTTTTTGTACCGTGGCTTCGGGACCTGTAAACTTGTAGAACACTGCACCTTCCGGTCCCTCTGCTATTGCGCCTATAAGTTTGTATCCGGGACGGATATCCTCACGCGGTGCCATCGGTCCTGCGGCAGCGTTGTAGGTACCTGTCGTTCGTACAATAGTTACCGGAATGCCGTTAACTACGGTTGATTCTCTACTCGTGACCTCTGAGGTCGGTCTTCCATCGGGCTGGTCAAATTGACCGAACCAGCGGTTTACATTTGCTTCAACGCTTCCCCCTTCATCAGGGCCGAAGTAAAATATTGCAACCTCGCCCTTATCTTCGTCACCTTCGGCGGCGGGGGTTGCATAAGTGGCAACACGCATCTGTCGCTGTGCTTGAACTTCCCAGTTGTCGGGAATAGTCCACTGTAATCCCGCTACAGCATTGTTCGCTGTTTCGCGCATCGTGGGTGCAGGTTCGTGGCGTTCGGATGTCTCTTCTTGCGAGCATCCCGCTGCAATGAAAATGAGTACGGCGAAAAATATCGAGAGAGTGTAAT
>SKXH01000048.1 GCA_007128495.1 Bacteroidota bacterium | reverse complement strand
TCATCCGGAGTAATGGCGGGTTCTGCTTCATCGTCTTTTTGTCTTATCTCGGCTACGACAATAGTATGCCCGAAGTACTCGCTCCGGCTCAGTATTACTTCAGAAAGCATCGTGCTTCCATCTGCCCGTTTAATATACCATTCGAAACGTTCGCTCCCCGATTGAAATGCCCTGTCAAGATGCTCTTGAAACATATTGAAAGGATTTTTTTCTCCGGCATTTATGACGTTGATATCCCGGCCGATTGTATCTTCGCGCTGAATATGCAATAGCTTTGTAGTTGCGGTATTGAGATCAAGTATGCGGACATCACGATCGATAACAAATAGCATACAATCGACGCTGTTGAAGATGTTGCGGTAATTCATCTCACTTTCGCGCACGACGGTCTCGGCCCAACGTTTATTGGTAACATCACGCACTACCATCAGCATCGCGGTTCTACCGGAAAGCCGGAGGTATTTTGCGGCTACTTCGACATCAATGATATCCGCGTTACTCTTAATATGTTTTGTCGATACTTCCATCTGGAGTGTCAACGGAAGTTTCTTTAGTTTTTCGAGAAAATGAGATAGTTCCTCCTCAGGATACAGATCCCGCACCGACATTTGCGTGAATACTTCTGCTGAATACCCATACTGTCTGACAGCGGCGTTGTTTACCTCCACGATAGAGAAGGAATGGTAATCCACAAGGAGGGCAGGATACGGGTTGGTGTCAAAAAGGATTCGATATGTTTCGTCAGCGTTCATTGGCGATATGTTGCTCGCTGAAACACCCTTCACCTCATCCGGGTCGCCGATCGCTGCAATAAGATGCGCGTGAGCATCCTCGAAAAATATTGGTTTCGAATACCGGTGGATACGCAGCACTTTTTTATCTTTGTTAATTATTCTGTACGTAAAATAGGTTATTCCGTCAATTTCGTATGCATCGCGCCGTCTGGGATCGGTTGCCTCATCGATATCATCCGGATGAATAATTTTTCTAAACTCACCCGGTTGCCATTGCAGCAGCTCTTCTCTTGAGTAACCGACAAGGTCGGCAAACTCAGGGTTGGCATACTTTATCGATCCCTCTTGAACAACTGCTATACCAATCTCTCTTTTCCCTGAGTTTTGCCGGTAGCGCGTGACAGTAGATCTCAACGTATCAACCTCACGGCGGAGATTACTTTCCGGGTCCGGCTGCTGTACACCAACCGGCATCTCGCGAGCTAAAAGAGAAGCTATTAACTGTTTGCGCTGCTTCACGGTCTGTTCGAGGACAACCAGGTGCCGGTATAGTGAAGAAATTTTATCTAAAATTTCATCGAAAACTTTTTGAGTGTCCACCATAGTTATATTAGCATATGGGGTACAACAGGTTCCCCTTGAGATGCAATACAAAAAACAAATTTTTTTAATAATAATATACAACGTATCGAATAACTGAAATATAGTCAAGATTATTAGAATATTATAATAAATTAATTGGTATGTGTTTGTGGTTGGTAGGGATTCTTCAACTAAAAGCTGATTACCGGCGGGATAAGGTTTTTATTTCATCCATTTTATCCGACGCGGCGCGATATCCTTCCGTGAAGAGATCGGCTTCCTTTTTCAAATCCGTGCCCTTATATGCATCAAGTTTCGGTTCTATTACTACATCAACGTCTTTCAAACCAATTTTACGGGCGGATCTGATACCGATAGTAATGGAGTTTACAATAACGCCGATTATTTCAGACGGCCGCTCAAGTTTCATCCTCGATGAAAGATCTACGGCTATGATACTGCCGGCTCCGAATTCAACAAGCGGTGAGACGGGAATATTTTCAACCAAGCCGCCATCAACAAGCATCCGTCCTTTCAACTCAACGGGTGTAAAAATCCCCGGTATACAACAGCTCGCCATAACCGCTTGAGCAAGATTCCCCTCGCGTAAAACAACTTTTTCTCCCGTCGCTACATCCGTCGCGATCATAGCAAGCGGAATAGCAGCATCCTCTACATTTTTCTTTCCGACGAGCTTTTCAATTAGTTTTCCGATTCCTTCCGGGGTGACAATACCGTATTTAGAAAGACTAAAACCGGAGAGATTAAACCACCGCAGCTCCTGTGCGTGTTTACGTACTTCGTTAAGGTCCACCTCAAACGCAAAGAGCGCCGCAGCAAAAGCACCGGCACTTGTTCCCGAGATATAGTTAATTCGAATATCGTTATCAACGATCGCTTTCAACACACCGACGTGCGCCATACCCAGCGCAGCGCCGCCGCTTAAGGCAATTCCGATGGTAGGTTTATCTGCAGGCATTTTAATATATTATGCTATCATAAAAAGGTTGGTTTATGAACCGGAAAGTTCTATTATCACTGTATCTCATAAGGGCGATTCAAGATGAATCGCCCTTTCGAGAATGAATTTTTAAACACCCCTCATACTACATTATTTCACATCATCATTCCTGTTCTCTGCTCTTATCAGGATACGGCGGCGGATCCGGTATATGAACCGGGTCTTCCTCAAGTTTCTGCAGTACTTCTTCAATCGCCCGATCGAGCTGCTGATCGATCCCCTCGTATGCTTTACCCGGATGATTATCAACAAAGATATCGGGAGGGACTCCGACACCTTCCATGACCCACTCCTCAGCATCGACGTCGAACCGGGAAAACTCGGGACGATTTAAAAACCCGCCGTCAAGGAACGGAAGCGGTGAGCGTATACCGACCACGCCGCCCCACGTCCGCTTACCGATAACAGGCCCGATGTTATGGTGTTTGAAACGATAGGCAAAAATATCGCCGTCCGAAGCCGAAAATTCATCGGCAAGCGCTACTTTCGGTCCGAGGTGCATTCCGCTAGGATCGATATTTACCGATGTATTACGCGCCACGGTAAACATTGCTATTTCCCGCCGTAAGCGCTCGATGATCATCGGTGAAACATTGCCTCCGCCGTTACTTCGAACATCGATGATCAAACCTTCTCTACGAAGCTGCGGGTAGTAATTCCTCACGAACTCGTTCAAACCGCCCGGTCCCATATCGGGGATATGAATATAGCCGACCCGTCCATCCGTTTGTTCGTTGACATAATCGATGTTATCCTGAACCCAGTTGTAATAATAGAGTTCGTGTTCATCGTCAACCGGAACGACGACGGTCTCACGGCTGCCTTGTTCCCGGGGCTCTGAATTTACACGCAAGGTAACTTGTTTATCCGCTTTGTCAACAAGTGCCTTATAGATGTTTGCCATCTCATCGGTCGGTTCGCCGTCGATCTCAATTATGTAATCTCCCTCATTGACATCGACGCCGATCTCCGTTAACGGTGACCGCCGGTTTGAATCCCAGTTTTGTCCGCGTAATATTCTGGTAATTCTGAAGTAACCGGAATCGTCATCCTTTTCAAGCTGCGCACCGAGGAGGCCCAGTTTTATTCTCTCCGGTTCCGGCTTATCTCCGCCGCCGACATAGGCGTGGCCTACATTCAATTCACCGACCATCTCCCCCATAAGGTAAGTCAGGTCGGCGCGGTGATTAACGTGATCAAGGAGCGGTTCATATTGTTCGCGCACCGCCTCCCAATCCATTCCGTGCATATTCGGAGCGTACAGAAAGTCACGCATTTGCCGCCAGCTTTCGTTGAACATTTGACGCCACTCGGCCTGCCGGTCGAGATCTACCTTCATGTCGGAGAGGTCAAGCCGTTCGCTGATCTCGATAGATGTTGTGGGAAGATCGATAATCGCGTACTGACCTTGTTGTGAAACCAACATCTTTTTACCATCGGCGGAAATCCTGTATCCGCTTATCGTGCCGAGTTCTGTCTCACTTCGCTTATCGAGATCATACATAAACAGCTTTGTCTGCTGATCCATGCTGCCGTTTCGTTGATAATACAGCCGGTCACCGACCGATGTAAGATTCCAGTAGTTCGATCCGCTGATAGGGAGTGCTGCAATACGATCTTTAATGCCGTCAATATCAACCCGAACAGTAACCTCATCGGATTCATCGCCTGATTCAGAGGTGCCGTCATTATCATTGTCATCGGTTTCCACTTCGTCACTCAACGGTTTAAACGGCGACTCAATATCTTTAGCGAGTGTTATTAAATAAATTCCGGCCATATCGACGTAGGCATGGTTCCATTCCGTCTGGCTGTAGGTCGGAGAAAAGTTCCGGTTCGAAACAAAGAATAAATACTTACCGTCTTTGCTGAAATGCGGCTGCGACGATGAGAACCATCCTTCCGTTACCGGCTCTGTGGTTTCGTCCTCGACCGAGTAAAGATAAAGAGTTGTTTGCTGTTCTTCCTCCTGTTGTGCATAGGCAATCCACTTGCTGTCGGGCGACCATGCTGCGCTTGTGATCTCCCACGCCGTTGCCTGCACGACTTCAGTTACTTCCTGCGTCTCGACATCCACATACTGTAGACGGAGCTTTTTATCCGACCACATAATTTTACTGCCGTCGGGCGACCATAGCAATGCGTATTTATACGTATCGGCATCGGTTGTAAGCTGTGTCGCTTCTCCGCGGCCGTCCTGCGGTTTTACGTAAATTTCATCCTCACCCGTTTTGTCCGATATAAACGCGAT
>SKXH01000012.1 GCA_007128495.1 Bacteroidota bacterium | reverse complement strand
TTCCGGTTCCGATATCGGCTTTGGTGCAGGCGGCGGCGTATTGATATTTCTCAACCCGGATTTTCAAATCGATGCAAATATAAAATATAATTCGATAAACACCGAAACCGATCCATTAACGTTTATTAGTGCTCTCATCGGTATACGCATCGTACTATAAACGGTTAGTTATTATTTCGACAATCAGCCGCATCCCGCGTATATCCCGTATCTTAACGGTTTCACCTTTTTCGATAACCGTATCCGGGTCGGCAGCTTCAGCTTGCCATATCTCGCTGTTAAAACGGACGAATCCGTCGGGGTCGAGTTTATTTATAACTATGCCTTCCTGATCGAGCATCAATTCGGTGGGACTCAATCGTGGACGGATATACAACCGCCAGGTGAACGGAACGGTTATCAATTCTTTTATTAACCACGCCCCGGCCAGTAGCCATATTGACCACGCAGGCACTTCTACGACATAGTGAAAAAACAAGGCAAGAATGATCAGTATTAATATTCCGGGAATCTGGAACATAAGATACCGTCTGATGATGTAGTGAACCGGAATATTACCTTTATTATTAAATTTTCTCATATTTACCAATAATGCGATATATTATTTACCACTTGACGCGATACTTGACTAATGTTTATAAATGTTGTATAATCTATAAACTAACAGCATAATGGTATTTACAGTATAAGCAAAAATGAATAAATATTACACCATTAGCGAGGTTGCCGAATTATTGGGTATAAGCACCCAGACACTTCGCCGCTGGGATAAAAACGGCCAATTCAAAAGCTCCCGTCATCCGATCAACAATTATCGCGTTTACTCGGAAGAACAGGTAAATAATCTTGTAAAGGAATTTGAGCCGCAGTATAAGCTGCCTCTAAAAAAAAGTGATAAAAAATTCTCTCCATATTTTACAACAAATTCCGGCGAATTATACAACGCAGATGCAATCGATTACCTGTCTACTCTGGAATCCGAATCGGTCAATTTGATAATTGCAGACCCTCCTTATAATATTAAGAAGGCAGAATGGGATACCTTTGAATCCCAGAAAGCATATATCGATTGGTCATTAAAATGGATAACCGAAGCACAGAGAATATTACGCAATGACGGTTCATTATATATCTGTGGATTCTCAGAAATACTTGCAGACATTAAATGGTCTGCAGACCACTTATTTCGAGGATGCAAGTGGTTGGTTTGGTATTATCGAAACAAAGCAAATTTATCAAATGATTGGGGGCGTTCGCACGAAAGCATTCTTCATTTCCGGAAAAGTAAAAATTATGTATTCAACCTGGATAAAGTAAGAATCCCTTATAACAAACATACCCTGAAGTATCCATCCCATCCCCAGGCCAAAAGCTCTCAATATGGGAATGGAAAAAAATACACATGGTCACCACACCCTGATGGAGCTAAACCGAAAGATGTATTCGAAATTCCAACTATATCGAACCATTCGTGGGAAAAATATGACCACCCCACTCAAAAACCAGTACAGTTAATAAAAAACCTCCTCCTTGCATCTTCAAACGAAGGCGACCTCGTAATCGATCCATTCGGTGGATCAGGCACCACATTTGCAGTCGCTGAAGCATTCAATAGAAAATGGATCGGTATTGAATATGATATAAATTATTGCAACACAATTATCAATAGACTCTCAAACAAAGACCATATCCATAGAATTAAACAAGGCAATGATGAGATTCAAAGTGAAATTAGAAGAAGTAAATTAAGAGATTAACTGACAATTTTCCATATATCCTTTGTTATTAATTGGGAAAAAGGAAATACATAGTGATTATACGGTTCTTTTTTAGCAATTGCCGGAATATCTATAAAATACACACCGGTAAGAGTCGTCAGAAACTTCGAATACACTCTGAATAATCCAGACACAAATGTAAAACTTACTTTTTCATTCTCTTTTCTTTGAACATCATTGAGGAAAATAGCCAGTACGTTTAATTCATGATCAACAAACTTCTCCATCAATAATTTATCAATAAATATCTTTCCCATTCTATCCTTCGATGAAGTTTTTACTCCGATCACAGTCTCCGCCGGATCGATATTCATACTATCCGATTTTACCGTTTGATATGGAGATATAACCACATCTGTTTCACATGAATAAGTGCCGCTTTCATACGGTATTTTTAAAACTATCTTTTTATTGGTAATGGCTAACTCACTAAACAATAATTTAATAAATTCCTCAAACCGATTACCTATATGTTTTCGTGCACTATTTGGATTTGTTAATAAATCCAGACTGATACCAATAGATTGCATCATGGTGTAGGTCACATTATCGACCACAGGTAAATCATCAGCAGAAAAATCACGATAACCATTTTTCAAGCTGTCAATTATTTCAATATATCGTCGATATTGAAGGAGAAAATCCTGATATGAATTAATGAACAACTCAATATTTATTGGTCTGATGAATTTTTTTTATGCCGGCACTCTCTGACCTGCACAATCGATACCCTTTATATTCATTTTCATCAGTAATAACCGCCTGCATATACTCCAATGCTCTACGCGTAATATCCCGAAATTCAGTTATGTTTAATTTTTTTGTTTGAAGATCTTCTGCTAACGACGCCATGTTTTAAGTATTAAGGTAATTATGGATAAATTTTGGTATCTGTCAATCCATCTTCTCCACGGCCCTCGCCGCCGCCTCAATCATCGGCCGGGCAGTAATAGGAGATCCGACCGCCTGCTGCATCCATATCTGCGGCGTCAGACTTCCCTGCACACACATGCGTTCCATTTCTCCGGCAAGGTCTTTATCCTTAAAATACTCTTCGATTTGAGATGCGATCACGTGACCGATCGTGTAATCGGGTATATACATGCCGAGACTTATCATATGTGAATAAATGCTGAGGAGCGAAACATCTTCAATACCGTATACCGGTGCATAAAATTCGTTCCATACGTCGGCTGCGATCCGTTGTACTGCATCGCGTAATTGTTCGGGCCCTGCATCCGGGTTTTCATACAACCATCTCCAGACGCGCATATCGACAAGGGAGACGCCGGCAATTTCATACGTCATCCACATATCATTCAGTGCCCGCATTGCATCGGCTTGAGGATCATCCGTTGTAAGACCGAGAACATCGAGGTCACGGTACTGGAACACGAATGCGAATGCTTCGGTAAAGGCGGTATTCGGTACACCGTTTAATGTGTAGTAATCTACACCCTCAAGCGTGAAAACCTGTTCGACGTTATGCCCCAGTTCGTGCATTGCGATATTGAATCCATGGTAATTCATACCGTCTTCCGGAATACGTGTACGAAGATGTGCTCTATCCCCGCGCATCCGGGGTCCCCATGCGTGTCCGGCACCGCGTGATGGATCAACCGTAATTCGTTCAGAAAGGTAGGCCGCTCTTTCTTCCGAAAAACCGAGATGCTGCAGGATCTGAGGCAGTTGATTCTCGAACGAGTCGACATCAGGAAACCGTTCGCCGACTATCTCATCAAGTTTCCCTTCCGGGTATTGTCCCCGCTCTTTGAAACCGTCGTACCAGATATCGAACGGTTCGAGATCGCGGCCGAGACGTTTTTCAATAAGCCGGGCAATATCATCGAGCACAGGCGCGGTCAGTACTTCTTTCAACATTGCTTCGACTTCATCTTCGAGTATTTCACGCTGCCGGTTGAAGCGCCGGTCGATCAGGGTCGGGGTATCGGGAGTGTATGGATCTATTGCCAGCTCACCTTCGAATACCCGCCAAAAATGTTCATAGCGTGTATTGGGTTCGGGCGATGCGTCTGCGGTTTCCTGCGTGCCCGCTTTCCATACTTCGTTGGTGTAGGGATTCCAATCGGCTTCGTCGTTATCGACCATAATGGCGGGAATTTCCTGAGCGATAATTCGCTGCATAACCTGATAGATCATTTGCTGCCGTTCAAGTCCGTCTGGATTTGCATATTGCGCTTTGAGTTCATCCCGTAAACCCCAGTGACTGATGAGCCGCATATCTTCGGGAAACAACCGGTTACCGTCATCATCGACGAGGTTGTGCATATAGATATTGTAATTAGCGATGTAATCGTCGGCGCGTGTTCTTATCTCGCTTCGTTTCTGATTTACCTCTGCGGGAATACGGTTCACAAACACGTCGGCAAGCCGGGCTTCCGCCCATTTTCGCCGCGGCCAGTCGCCGCCCTTTTCCGTTTTCTCTTGCAGTGAATAGACCGGGAAATTCAAAAGCGCGGTAAATGCAATCTTCGATCGAAAGAGGTCTTCGCCGACGTGTGCATATACATCGTATTCACCGAACATGTGATCCAGCGGCAGTACCGGACCGGTCTCAACGTGCAGATGCCACATGAACTGGCGGTTGATACGGTGTAAATTTCCGTACAGTGTTTCGAGATTCATTTGATAACGGTCAAACACCATATCGAGTTTATCCTGTTCATCATAAAAGTTCTCAAGACAGAATGTCTCGAACTCCTCTTCGGAACCGTCATCACTGCGCCAGCGATCGGCAACCTGCTGCACGCCGGTTTGAATACGCCCGGCATGTTCATCGCCGAACTTCTCCACCA
>SKXH01000236.1 GCA_007128495.1 Bacteroidota bacterium | reverse complement strand
TGTAATAAGATTACGGACTTCCTGTATCGATTGAAGATCTTTGTCGTAAGTCATACTAAAATCCATTCACAAATAATAAAAAATTGCAAAATAATTAAAAAGCAAAAGTATTACTTATAGCTGATCAGCCCATTGGGTTACCCGATTTTTCTATGCGGTAATAATCCGATAAAACCGCATTATCTACGCGAGCAATTCCTGCCGGTAATCCCATAAATATAAGCCGGTTTCCTCATCCCGTTCACGGACGATCTTTTCGCCCTCGTACTCGTGAATCATTATCTCTGCGGCGTAGACGATCGAACCTTCTGCAAGGTGTCCGCCGAACGCCTGACCGTTCCGGTTACCGAGCATCACGTGTACATGTGCAAACGGTTCATAATCACGGATCGAGATGTTGCCGTACAGAGAAAGTATTTCAAGATGCTCATCCAGTATGATTTCTTCATACTCTATTGTCTTCTGATTAAAATACCAGATCACCGCTTTTGATACCGCACCCAGTCCACGTATCTCTCCGATTTGAATTTTATTCTTTACTATGTAACCGGTAATACCCTTTAATAAATCGGTGCCGCGTTTCAAATGTCCGATATAGGTATGCTTGAGCTTATACCGTTGATGTGACATATTATAATCCTTCAATAAGCGGCAGTTGATTTGTTCGTCCCGGATCTGGTTTCCGGCGGTTGAAATGTTTGTAGACGATATCGGTAACTTCTCGACCGCGGGCAGTTCGCTTTAAAAATCCCTCGCGAATAAGAAACGGCTCATACACTTCTTCAATCGTTCCTGTCTCCTCGCCGACGGTAACGGCCAATGTATTTAATCCGACAGGGCCGCCTTTGTATTTATCTATAATAGAGAGTAAAATACGTTTATCCATATCATCAAGCCCGAGATCGTCAACTTCCAGTTTTTTAAGCGCGTAATCGGCAACCTCTTTGGTGATAACACCATTATGCTCCCGTAATTTTTCTTCCGCTTCGGCAAAATCTCTGCATCGTCTGAGCAGCCGGTTTGCAATACGGGGCGTCCCGCGTGAACGTCCGGCTATTTCGTGTGCACCGTCATCCCGTACGTTGACTTCCAGCAATGATGCGGACCGTTTTATAATATTAAATAGATCCGATTTCTCGTAGTAATCAAGCCGGTTGGTGATGCCGAAGCGTGCGCGAAGCGGAGCGGTTAATAAGCCGGCCCGTGTCGTAGCGCCGACTAATGTAAAGCGGGGGAGACTGAGCTGAATGCTCCGTGCATTGGGGCCGCGGTCGATCATAATATCGATGCGGAAATCCTCCATTGCCGAGTACAGATACTCCTCAACCGTCGGGTTCAGACGGTGGATTTCATCGATGAAGAGCACGTCGCCCTCGTTCAAATTGGTGAGCAGTCCTGCGAGGTCTCCCGGCCGTTCAAGAACGGGACCGGATGAAAGTCGTATCGTTGCATCGAGTTCGTTGGCGATAATATATGCCAGTGTCGTTTTACCCAGACCTGGCGGACCCGTTAATAATACATGATCGAGTGCTTCACTACGCTGCTTTGCCGCCGTTATGAAAACTTTAAGATTCGATGAGATCGATTCCTGACCGATAAAGTCGCCGAACGTTAACGGTCGTAACGTCTGATCGAACTCACGGTCGGTCTCGAACCGTTCGGGTGATGTGAAATCGCTGTGTCGATTCATAATCAAATAAAGTAGGGATTTAGGTTCTTACAATCAATAGTAAAATTCACTTACTCAATTTCCTCAACGCTGCTTTTATCAGCTCCTCAATAGAAACATTTTCACCATTGTATTCGGCAAGTGCATTACGCAGTGCGTTCTCGGATGCATTGCGGGAATATCCGAGGGTAGTCAAAGCGAGCAGCGCTTCGGTCTGAATTTTATCGAGCGTTTTAATTCCGGTCGGTTCTTCTGCAAGCTGAACCTCGTCAAGTTTATCGCGCAACTCTACCACCAAACGTTCGGCGGTTTTTTTCCCCACACCGGCGATTTTATTCAATTGAGCTACATTGCCCTGCTGTATCGCGCGGGTAAGTTCATCGTATGATAAACCGGACATTACTGTTTGTGCAAGTTTCGGTCCCACACCGGATATGGTTATCAATTTGCGAAAAATTTCTTTGTCCTGTTTTGTCGAGAAACCGTATAACTGCAATGCATCTTCCCTGACGTGCAGGTATGTGTATACAGTAGCGGTTTCACCGACTTCTGGCAGCTGGTCGAAGGTTGTGACCGGCACGTGAACCTGATAACCCACACCGCCGACATCGATTATCGTTTCGGTGGGAGTTTTATGAATAAGTTTTCCGGTTAATTGTCCGATCATAGTTATTGCTCTATTTTATATACCACATCGCCGGGAGTTGTTGCAAGTCCGTAACCAATACCCATAAGTCCGCCGACTACTCCGGCGCCGAGACTCGAGCCGATATAAAGAAAAGCATCGCTTACGGATTCATCTGCAGCTCGCTGGCTAACGAAGTGCGCACCGAGAGGAATTCCGGCAAAGAGACCCACAATACCGCCCCACATACCCGATCGCAGTGCGCGCCCGCTCCGGTCATATTCAAGCCGGAAATATGCGATATCGCCGGCCGGAATGGATTGTAATTCATCTTCTTCATTTCGAATGGTGACGGTATTCATTTCATAGACAATGAAGTTTCCTGTCACGCGCTTCATATCCTGAAGCAATACTGTTACGCGGTCATTTTCAATAACGGGTATTTCATCGAATGACCCGACCTTTTTATCAAACGGTATATCCTGGGCGGTGAGGGTTGTCCCGGTGATTAAAAATAGAATTATAATAACAGATCTGCTCACGTTATCACCCTTTCGGGATGTGATTCGATGAATGATTTCCAGCTTTTAAATTGTTTTTGATTGAACGGCGAGATGATCTTGTGAAGATGGCATATTGCAACTGCAAGAGCATCGCTGACGTCGTGTATCATATCTTCTTTATGCAAGTTCAGTATATTCGTTACCATATACGCTACCTGATTTTTCGAAGCTGCACCGTTTCCGACAAGTGCCCGCTTTATTTCACGCGGAGAATACTCGGTAGTGGGTAATTCATGCTGTACGGCAGCTAAAATCGAAACGCCGCGGGCTTGACCGATCTTCAATGCCGATTGAACATTTTTGCCGTAAAAAGCCGATTCGATAGCGAACTCGTCGGGATGGTAACGGTTGATCACTTCAACCAGTTGGGTGTGGATTGCCTGCAGACGCAACGGCATTGAATCGGAGGATTTATTTTTTACGGCACTGTGATGTATCCGGTACAGTTTTCCGTTTTTCCATCCGACAACACCGAGGCCGGTCGACAGGGTGCCGGGATCAACGCCGAGAACGATCATGGGGAAGTTTCCAGTTTTTTTGTATTGTGTTTACGGTTTTAAGTTTCCAGTTTTGCTGTGTAAGAAATTCATACTATGAAGTAACTATCAAATTGAAAACTGTAAACCGGAAACTGATTTAACTTTCTTGAGCAAGTTTATCAAATACTTCATCGTCAATTTCAAAGTTCGTATAGACATTTTGAACGTCGTCATGGTCATCGAGTGCTTCGATGAGCTTGAGTACCTGTTCGGCATCTTTGCCTTCAATCGGAACAATGCTGTTGGGTTCCATTTGAAGTTCGGCAGAATCGACCGGGATATTATTTTCAGTAAGTGCCTGCTTTACCTTTTCGAAATTTTCAATACCTGTTGTAATCTCATAGTAGTCGTCGGTCGGCTGCATATCATCCGCTCCCGCTTCGATCGCGACCTGAAGCAGTTCATCTTCTTCGATTTTTCCGGTTGGAACACGTATAACTCCTTTTCTGGTGAACATCCACGAAACGCTTCCCGCTTCACCAAGCCGGCCGTTGTGTTTGCTCAGCAAATGCCGGATCTCTGCAACGGTACGGTTCCTGTTGTCGGTTACCGATTCCATAAGAATTGCCACGCCGCCGGGGCCGTATCCCTCATAGACGACTTCTTCATATTGCATCCCGGGGACTTCACCTGTTCCCCGCTTTATTGCCCGGGTGATATTGTCCTGCGGCATATTAGCATCTTTTGCCATCTGGATTGCCAGCCGGAGTCGGGGATTGGCTTCCGGATCTCCGCCTCCTTCACGGGCAGCGATCGATATCTCTTTGATGATTTTTGCAAATATCTTACCGCGTTTTTGATCAATTGCGGCTTTCTTCCGTTTTATTTGTGACCACTTATTGTGTCCTGCCATAACCAGCACCGTTCTTTATGATTGTTCTTTAATATCTTTAATACGCAGTTGCGTCGAGACGACTCCGTTCCATTCATTTTGATGTATCGTATACACCATCTGGATCTCCTTCCCGCGTTCATCAACCAACGGTAACAGTCCGCCCAGATTGAAACCGATAGCATCGAGAATTAAATCCTTTTGCCGCACCCGCATCAGCAAATGATTTTTACCGACGATGCGCGGTGTTCCGACGATTTGCAGACTATTTGAATAGAATGTCGGATTAAGATTTTCCGGGCCGAATGGTGCGAACATCTCAAGTATCCGTACAAATTTCGGTGTAATCTCGTCGAACGATAACAGCGCGTCGATCTTAATTTCGGGTGTCATTATCTCTTCGGTGAGATATTCACCTGCTACTTTATTAAATGCTTTACGAAACTCGTCAAGCCGGTCAAGGTCTACGGATAATCCCGCAGCGTATTTATGTCCGCCGAATTGTAACGTATAATCCTCAACCTGTTTCAATGCCTGGTATATATCGAAACCGGCGATACTCCGCGCCGAGCCCTTTGCGACACCGTCTATTGTCGTCATTAAAATTGTCGGCCGGTAATACTTTTCGACAAGCCGGGATGCGACGATACCGATAACGCCCGGATGCCAGTCATCCTGGTGGAGAATAAGAGGAAAGAGATCGCCTGTATCTTCAATATATGCTTCCGCAATTTCCATCGCTTCATTGAATGTCATCTCGTCGATTTTGCGGCGATTATAATTCTCCGATTCAACGATCTGAGCAAACTCGCACGCTTGTGAGTAATCCTTACACGTAAGCAATTCTACCGCACGGCGGGCATCGCCGAGTCTGCCGACCGCATTGATACGCGGCGCGATGACAAATACTACCTGCCCGGTGTTAATCTTGCCGGGTTTCAAATTTGCACTTTCAATAATTGCTCTGATACCCGGCCGGGGATTTTTGTTGATGAGATCCAAGCCCATCTTTACGACTACCCGGTTCTCACCTTCGAGCGGTACAATGTCGGCGGCGCTTGCGAGCGCAACATAATCGAGATACTCGAGTGCTTTCTCTTCGTGGCCGAGTTCGCGGGCAAGACCGTGAACGAGTTTGAAACCTACTCCGCAGCCGCTCAGATACTTAAAAGGATAATTACACCCGGGTTTGAGCGGGTTCAATATTGCATACGCATTCGGTAGTGTATCTCCCGGTTCGTGATGATCGCATATTATGCAGTCAACGTCCTTTTGATTCGCATACTCTACCTGTTCGTTTGCGGTGACACCACAGTCGATTGAAATGAGCAAGCTGACGCCCCGGTCGATTGCTTTATCGATACCGGAGATTGAAAGTCCGTATCCGTCTTTGATCCGATCGGGAATAAAGTAGGAAACCCTACATCCTATAGAACTGAGATACATATACAGCATAGCAGTTCCGTTAGTACCGTCAACGTCATAATCTCCGTAAATCATTATACACTCGCCGGCGTCACGGGCTTTAAGTATCCTGCGAATTGCAGTCTCCATACCATCCATCAGGTGTGGATTGTGCAAATAATTGACACCGGGCCGGAAGAATTCCCGGGCTTTTTCGAAAGTATCTATACCCCGATTGATGAGAATAGAGGTGAGCGTCCTGCCGATACCGAGTTTTTCCTCGAGTGGTTTTAGAGTTTCTTCGGGTGCCGGATCGACTAATGTCCAGCGTTTGTTGTTGGTGTGATTAGATTTGTTTTCGTTTTGCGTTTCGTTCGGTAGAGATGCACCAGAGTTCCTTTGTGATTGATCCATTGGTATCCCTTCCGAAGCCCTAACGGATTGGAAGGAGATCAGAAAAAAATCCGAAAATATCTGTAAGCCGAATTCTGTCTATCCTCCCGACGCATCGGGAAGAGAGGCAACCATTTATCTTCGCGGCCTACCCGAGAGTGAATGTCCCGCTTAACCGGGACAAACGACGCGGGCAACGTCGGTTCCTCTCTTATTTGGCCTTGCTCCGGGTGGGGTTTACCGTGCCTCCGGGAGTCGCCCCCCGGAGCGGTGAGCTCTTACCTCACCTTTTCACCCTGACCCCGCAATAGCGAGGCGGTCTGCTTTCTGTGGCACTTTCCGTTCCCGATCAAATCGGGACCTCTGCTTGCGCAGAGCACCCTGCCCTGTGGAGTTCGGACTTTCCTCCCCACACCGATGGCATGGAGCGGTTACCCGATATTTCCAGAGAAAAAATTCCTAATTTATCCCGTACCAATCCTGTAAAGCTTCAAATTAATTATTAATATTCACTATTGCTTACAATATATTAACAATCGGAGTAAAGTTCAAGGAGTGTTGCTACATTATAGTGAGAGAGGTATTTTTGAGTCAATTCCGGCATTAGCCAGGCGATCGGCTTCTCGATTTAACTCCCGGCGAATGTGCTTAAATTCAATGCGTACAGGAGGGGCATTTGTTTCCGGTTGATCGGATGAGATCGAGTGAATTAGTTCTTGAACTCGATTATTTAATTTTTTGAGCTCCGGTTCTTTGACTTTATACTGGCCGTTGAGCTGCTTGACTACAAGTTCGCTATCGGAATAAATGACAATTTCAGTAGATTTACTGGAATTGTCACGGGCAATAAGGGAGGGGTCCTTTTTTAATTTTGTAAGGGCTGCAATAAGGGCGTTATATTCTGCCTGATTGTTGGTCGTTTTTCCCGCGTAACCCGCGGCAGAAAATAAGGTATCCCCCTTATGGGTTTTAATGACTATTCCAATACCGGCTTCACCGGGATTGCCGCGGGAAGCACCGTCAATGTAAATGTTAATCATCAGGCGACTTTGTTTACCTCCGCTGCAATTTCTTCGGCGATGAGGATACGTCCGCAATTCTCACAGTGCAGTATCTCATCATTTTTTCGAAGTAAAAGATTGAGCTGCGGCGGCACGGTTTTATAGCAGCCGCCACAGGCACCGCGCGTTATCGGAACGACCGCTTTGCCGTATTTGGCCGACCTGATTCGGTCGTACGACACCAAGGTTTCTTGCGGGAGTTGCCGGGCAATTTTATCGCGCTCATGTTTTAACTGCAATTCTTCGTCTTCGTGAACCTTGGATACTTCTTGTAGATCCTTTTGGTTATCCTGAAGTTCAGATTGAAGCGACTCATATTTTTGCTTCAGTTCGTCGACGTTTGCGCTCAGTTCTTTCTGTTTATCATCGTGTTCTTCCGCATTCTGCATTTTTGCCATGATGTTCTCTTCGGCTTCGGCGATTTCCTTTGTGATTGCATCGTACTCTTTATTATTACGTACTTCATAAAGTTGTTTCTTTAACGACTCAACGCGCTGGTTGAGAGTTTCCGCATCAAGGTTTGATTGTTCACGTGTCGAAGTGTGCTCATTAATTTGCTTCCGTAGTTCGTCTATCTGAGCTTGTAGTTCGTTGATCTGATCGTTCAGGTTTTGCACGATACCCGGTAAGTCTCCCTTTTCTTCTTCAAGGTCCATCAGTTTGAGGTCGAGTGTTTGCAGCATATAAAGCAATTTGATTTTATTTTCCAAGTCTATCGCCTCCTCCTAACTATAATGTATCGGATTAGTAATAATATTTGTTGTATAAAATTTCGTGCTTGTATTGGAAAACTTTTTCTTCAGCCGTTTAATAAGAGCGTCAAGAATCCAGACCTCGGTTTCATAATGGCCGGCATCAATTAAATTAATAATTCCACGTGCTTCATGAAACGCGTGATATTTAATATCGGCAGTAACAAACGCATCTGCTTTCTTTTGTAATGCAGCGGGCAGCAAGTCGGAGCCGCTTCCGCCGCACACGGCAACCCGTGAAACGGAATCTGATGCACCGCGTGTCCATCTGACGGCTGGTATGTTCAATGCATTTTTAACCATGTGTATAAAATTTTCGACGGGCATTGCTTCACTCAGCGTGCCGATTACCCCGGCTCCGTACATCGGGTCGATCGCCTCGTTGGGATATACATCGTATGCAAATTCATCATATGGATGAGCGTCGATCATAGCGTTGACAACGGTTTGTGATTTCCATTTTGGAGTAATCATTTCGATACGAATCTCATCTTCATGTTGAAGACTGCCGATCTCTCCGCTGAACGGCTGTGCACCCGGCGCCGGTCTGAATGTACCGGTGCCGCGGGTCTGAAATGAACAAGCATCATAACCCCCGATGATGCCTGCGCCGGCTTTAGTCATAGCATTGGTAACCTGCTCCACATAATCGGGCGGAACAAATACAACTATCTTTTTCATAGTGCCGCCTACCTGGTAAAGAAATTCAATGTTTTGCAGGTTTAGTTTTTGGCCGAGGACGAAGTTTACACCGTCTTTGGTGAAATCGAGATTGGTGTGTGCAGCGTACAGGTTGAGCCCATTTCGTGCGACGTCGAGCGCCAGTTTACCGGAAAAAGTTTTAGGTGTTAGATTTTGTAAGGGTTTAAATATGAGAGGGTGGTGGGTAAGGATGAGGTTACATTTCTTTTGCAGGGCTTCTTTGATG
This sequence comes from Bacteroidota bacterium, assembly GCA_007128495.1. Lineage (GTDB taxonomy): Bacteria > Bacteroidota > Ignavibacteria > T3Sed10-11 > T3Sed10-11 > T3Sed10-11. The sequence continues at coordinate 7,000 of SKXH01000236.1, read as the reverse complement.
ACTTCTGGAGTGAGTTCAAGAGCAGCCAGCACCCCGGTTACCTCCTCGTTTGCGTCGCCTATCTGTAAGCCGACATTATCGCGTTCCCACGCTACGCCGGGTGGAGCCCACACCTCCATCTCTTGTATTATATCCCGTATAGTTAGCATAGTTTATACATAAAAAAAGTGTCCGCATTTATTATGATGACGGACACTTTTTTTGAAAATTTTAGACATATCTGACTTATATCTGCCGGGCAGGATCAATATCTCTCTGCTCCGGTGGTCAAGTTGAGATCTTTTTGGCTTTTCTTTGATCAATCGTAACCTCATTAATGATACATCCATTTTTCTTAGACCTACAATATAAGATTATTATCGCCTAATTGCAATAACTTGACTTTTATTGTAAATATTGTTACATTGCCAAATAACTATATAGTAATATTAATGAATTAAATAGTGGAGATTTACTATGGCTGTTTATGAGTATCGCTGTCAGGATTGCGGTAATCTTTATGACATTTTACATCTTGGAAAAGAGAATACGGAGCGTATTGTCTGCCCCGAGTGTGAATCAAGAAACTATAAGAAACTTTTATCTGTTTTTAATTCAGCATCTCGTTCATCGTCATCAAATACAGAGGCAGCTGTTCCATCTTGTCCGTCCGGTGCGTGCGGTATCGGCGGCGGTTGCTTCAATTAAGATATAAGAGGATCAAATCCATGAAATACTCAATATCAATAATCGTAATTGTCGTGGGAGTAATTTCACTCTTTGCGATAGATGATAAGAGTGAGGAAAAAGAGCGTGCACAAACAGCGGCACAGTCATTTATGGGACAGCTTCAGAATGTTCTTATGAAAGAACTTCGTGACGGCGGTCCTGTTCAAGCAATCTCGGTTTGTGCCGATACCGCGCAGGTGTTGACCGGGAGCGTTGGTGAAGAGCGCGGCGTCTCGATAAAACGCGTGAGCGGTCGGGTACGCAATGTAAATAATGCTCCCGATGAATATGAAGCAGCTATCCTTGAAAAATTCAACCGGATGCAAGAAAAAGGGGAGTCACCGCCGTTCATTCATACCGAAGAAAGAACTGTGAACGGTGAAAAAGAATTCTGGTATATGCAATCGATCCACCTCCAGGCACAGTGTGTTGGGTGTCATGGTGAAGAGGAGCAGATTGCCGGGAATGTGAGAAAATTATTGCAGGAAAGATATCCCGATGATCAAGCAACCGGATACAAGCCGGGCGATTTTCGTGGCGCTGTGCGTGTAAGCTTTCCGGTAAACGAATAAATAACAGGGAGGACAAATGAAACAATATTTATATCTCTTCGGTGGAGTGATCGTAATTGCTGCTGTTTTTTTACTGACTTTTTCACAAACGGGAGAGGAACATATGGTGTATTCCGTACAAGAACTTAAAAATAAAGTTGAAAATGACAATGAGTTGATCGTTCTCGATGTGCGTACTCCCGGGGAATATACCGGGGAGTTGGGACACGTTGAACCATCGATGCTTATTCCGGTGCAGGAATTACAGCACCGAGTTAACGAACTTGAAAAATATCGTGACCGCGAGATTGCAGTTATATGCAGAACCGACAACAGGAGCAGAGCGGCTGCTTCTCTATTAAAAGAAGCGGGTTTTGAGAATGTTGTATTTGTACGAGGCGGTATGGTTGAATGGAATAAACAATTTGGTCATCCTCAACAAAAGTAATTGATTATTATGATGAAAACAATATTGATAGTAATTGGTGTGGCATTACTTGGAGCACTGGGCGGTTATGCATACTATTATTTTATAGGATGTAATGCCGCAAATACCTGCCCGATCACAAGCAATCCGTTATCGAGTATGGGATACGGTGCTTTGCTGGGCGGTCTGATAGGTTTTAATTTTGTCCCATCGAAGAAAAAGAAGGGTAACTCTTAAAATGTTGACCATCCTATTTGGAGTGCTTGCAGGCGGACTTACCGGCTATACCGTCAGCAGCTATCTCAACCGGCGGAATGTTTATGCTTGTATTTTTCTTTGCAATAAACGGGTAAGTGTAGTATATTTTGCATTATTAGGAGCACTTTTAGCTTCCGGAATTTAAGACTATAAAACATGTTCACACAATCTGTTCGGCTCGGCAGAATCCTCGGTATTCCTGTCGGTGTTAATTATTCATGGTTTATAATTTTTGCCCTCATAACGGTCACCCTCGGCGGACAATTTGCGTATGTATACCCCGAATGGTTGACCACTGTTCATTATATTGCTGGAATTATAACAAGTCTATTATTTTTCCTTTCCGTGTTGTTGCACGAACTTGGCCATAGTTTTGCGGCAAAACAAAAAGGCATTAAAGTCCGTGCAATAACGTTGTTTATTTTCGGCGGGGTTGCACAAATTACCCGTGAACCCGACCGGCCTATGACCGAGTTTTACATCGCAATTATGGGACCGGTAGTGAGTATTGCACTTGCCGGTCTATTCTGGGTATTATCAGTTGTATTTCAACCGATCAGTGAGGTGGTTGTTGCAATTACCCAATGGCTCGCCCGGATTAATTTCATTCTCGTTGTGTTTAATATGATACCCGGATTTCCGCTCGATGGCGGAAGAGTATTTCGTGCAATTGTCTGGTTCTATGTCGAAAGCTATGAACAGGCAACGAAAATTGCATCGGGTGTGGGGCAGGCCGTTGCATATGTATTCATACTTGGGGGTATCTTTTTAATCGTCGGTGGTTATTGGATCAACGGATTATGGATCGCTTTTATCGGCTGGTTTTTATTAACCGCTGCCCAGCAAGTAGCTCAATATGTAATATTCAAAAGCGCTCTCAGAGGAATAAAATCGCGGGATATTATGCAAACAGATTGTCCCCGTGTAAGTGCTCAAACGACCGTTTCGGCATTGATTGATGAATACCTGTTTCGTACAGGACGGCGTGCTTTTTTAGTCATTGATCGCGATTCACTGGCGGGACTCGTTACCCTGCATCAAATCAAACAACTCCCCCGTGATGCCTGGCACCAAACCACGCTCGGCGATATCATGACTCCGATCAGTGAATTACACTGGGTATATCCTGATACAGATATTACCGAAGTATTGGATATTATGAATGCAGAAGATGTAAATCAAATTCCGGTGTTGAGTAACGGCAAGCTCGAAGGCATTATCGGGCGTAATCATTTATTGCAGGTTGTGCAGACACGGCTCGATACGGGTGTCTGATCACAGAGTCGAATAATCCAATTTCTCAAAATTAATATCTCTGAGCTCATTAATTTTTTTCTCTATAGTTTCAACGTGCTGCTCCAGCTTCTTAATCTGTTCTTTTTCCTGATCCGATAATGTATGGCGCTGTAATACATCGATAGAGATTTTAATAGCCGCAAGCGGATTGTTGAACTCGTGACATATGGTTACGATGAGGGCTTTAATTGCATCGGTTTGTTTCTCGGCCATGAGCTGGCGCTTGTTTATTTTCTCCATCTGAACCCGCAGTTGTGCTCGCTGGAGTGTATTGACGATCGTCCGTGAGAGGATATCCATTCCGGTATCTTCTTTGACAAGATAATCGTCTGCTCCGACTTTCATGGCTTCGACGGCAACCTTCAACTCTTTACTTGACGTCAGAAATACAACGGGGATTTTGGTCGAAATATCACGTATCATCCGGGTAATTTCGAGTCCGTCTGCGATGGGGAGAAAATAATCGATCAATATGATGTCAACATCGTCGGTATTCTCTTTGAGAAAGTCGATTGCCTCTTCGCCGACTTTATACCACACGGTCTTGAATTTTTCCGGGGAATGTTTTTCTAAAAAGCGCCGGGCTTCGTGGACGTAGTCCTCCGAGCTGTCGACTATCAATACTTTAATAATGGGGGGATTCTCGGCAGACAATGCTTGCTCCAAATAGTTCGAAATCGAATAGCTTTAATCCCACAATGTACGGTTTAAATTAAATAATCGCAATATTGTATGTTTTCTGTCACCAACATATTGATTTTCAATGATTTATTGCCTATTATTCTATAACTTTGAAAATATCTAATTATAATTTCGAAACAGGAGGCCACCAATGCCGGATAAGAATCGCATCCTTGTCGTAGATGATGAAGAGGCACTGCGAACTGTTCTCAGTACAGAATTGTCAAGCGAAGGGTATGAGGTGAGTACTGCCGCAGACGGAAGTGAAGCGATCGAGTTGGTAAAAGATAATGACTACGACCTGATTTTACTTGATATTAAAATGCCCAATGTTGACGGGTTTGAAGTGCTTAAGTATGTTAAGGGAGGGAAACCGGATATTAAAGTAATTATGCTCACCGGTTTTGCTGATCTGAAGAATGCAATTGAATCAAAGCGTCTGGGAGCCGAAGATTTTGTCAGTAAACCGTATGACCTTGTTGATTTGTTGACCACCATTGAAAGAGTACTGGGTGAGTAATCACCCGGTTATCGTCTAAGCCAATTAAGTATTTTCCTATCTTTGTTGTTGTATAATGGCACAACAATATAATATTCTAATCGTTGACGATGAACGAGCGCTCGTTCATTTATTACAAGCCGAACTTTCTTCGACCGATAGATTTGAGGTCGATATTGCCCTCGACGGCGCCGAGGCAATCAATAAATTACAGTCACATATCTACGACGTTGTGCTGCTTGATGTGAAAATGCCGCGGGTCGGAGGTATGGAGGTACTCAAATTTTTACAGGAACAATCACCTCAAACCCAGGTTATCATGTTGACCAACTATGCCAGCGTGAAAACCGCCATCGAATCCATCAAACTCGGTGCGTACGATTTCATTGCTAAACCGTATGATTATGACGAACTGATTGCCACCATAGAGCGGGCTATCGAACGGCGGCGTTTGTTCATCGATAATGAATTGATGAAAAACCGTTTGTACGGTAAACAAAAAGATTCATCAATCGTCGGGAACAGTAAGGCAATCGTCGATTTAATCGAACGTTCCCGCAAGGTTGCCGATACCGATTCGATCGTGCTGATTCAGGGAGCAAGCGGAACAGGTAAGGAGCTTGTAGCGGATCTCATTCACCGCGCCAGCCCGCGTGCCGACCGGCCGTTCGTTGCAATGAACTGTGCATCTATCCCCGATTCTTTACTCGAAAGTGAATTGTTCGGTCACGAACGCGGCGCGTTTACAAATGCGTATACTTCAAAACAAGGTCTGGTTGAAATCGCACAGGGTGGAACACTCTTTCTGGACGAGGTCGGTGATATTAGTCAAACAATTCAGCCGAAACTCCTTCGCTTTCTGGAAACCGGAGAATTTCGCAAGGTGGGAGGAACCAATACACTGAAGGTGAATGTCCGGATAATTTCTGCAACAAACAAGGACTTGCAGGTCGAAGCGAAAGAAGGGCGTTTCCGGGAAGACCTGCTGTATCGACTGAATGTTATTACTTTATATATCCCCCCGTTAAAAGATCGCAAAGAAGACATACCGCTGCTCGTGGATCATTTTTTAAATAAACATAACCGGACGAAACCGCAAAAGAAAATAAGCGCGGAGGCGATGGATATTTTATTAACTCACGACTGGCCGGGTAATGTCCGGGAGCTGGAGCACGTCGTGGAGGGTGCGATAATACTGTCGTCGAGTGAAGTCATCGAGCCGGAAGACCTAACATTAAACACCAACCTTTCTGAAACTAAAAAGCCAAAACGTGAAAAGGCCAATGGAATTCAGGAGCAAAAAATACAAACCCCGTATGAAGACGGCGATATCTTATCGCTTGAGGAACTCGAAAAGATACACATCCAAAAGGTGCTTCAGCAAAATGACTGGAGCCGGGTGAAGACAGCACATGACCTCGGTATCACTCCAAAGACACTCTATCTTAAGATCAAACGATACGGTATCGAAACACCTTCTCAATAATATTTATCCGGTCTATACAGCGTGAAATATATTGTGCAAAATTATCCAGAGTAGTACTACCGTACCGACAATTCCAAACATAAACAAAACTACCTGAAGTAAAGTCCGGGTTCCGTTCGTAGATGTATTTTGTCCTTTTGTGCGCAGCATTGTATTGCATTCACTGCAATGAGTTATTCCTTCATTATTGAGTGTACCGCAAAATTTACATTTCATACCAAGCTCCATGTGTACAGAATCTATGGCTAATAAAAAGAGTTTAATGGTCGGGTCACAAGCTGAAAGCGTTTCAATTTAATAGGGCACGATGTAGAATATATATAGGAGTGTGCTGAATGAACCCGGGATTGTTGAACAGTGCATATAGTTGTAAAGATGAACTGTTGTGTGAGTGGAGTAACAAACTCTTACGGATCGCAAGTGAAAAAAATTGGTCATGTTCCGGAGAGTATTGCGAAAGAGTAAAATAGTAAAAACCGTTTATTGACGGAAAACAAAGAAAGTAAGAGTCATAACCGGATATTGATAGGTTGTTCGATCCCCAAAATCCAATAATAATAAAAATGGTTGTGACGGCCGCTCCGATGCGAAAGAAGCGAGTGGTAGTATATTTGAGAGATGTCTTCATTTTTCACATATGAATATATCTGTATTATTTGTTGAAGTCAATCGATTAGTACCTTAAAAGTGAGAGTTTACGGGAAGAATTACTTAAATTGACTTTTCGGGCTATTTTACCTATTTTTAATATTTTATATCTGTTCCCACATCAGTAACCCAACTTGTTATATAGTTGAAAATACAGAGGATACGAAATGGCTAAATTCCAGGGTGTAGATTATTTTAATTTGGATGACGTGCTGGAGGATGATGAAATTCTCGTCCGTAATACTATACGTGATTTCGTCGAAGATTCTGTCATTCCGATCATAGAAAAGCATAACAGGGAGTGTACGTTTCCGAAAGAGCTGATACCTAAGATTGGTGAACTCGGATTATTCGGCGCTACATTACCCGAAGAGTATGGATGTGCGGGGATGAATAATGTCGCCTATGGATTGGTGATGCAGGAACTTGAGCGCGGCGACAGCGGG